>DATEOM010000356.1:0-12515 GCA_035274105.1 Microbacterium sp. | reverse complement strand
GGGTGGAGCTCAAAGGACGATGTCACCTGCCAGTTGGGGATCGGGAAGCAGCAGCCCGGCGCGAGCGACTTCGCCGACCACGATGACCGCGGGGTTGCGCACCCCGGCGAGGCCCGCGTCGACCACGACCGAACCCAGAGTACTGCGCGTCGTGCGCTGATCGCGGTGGTGGCCGCGCTCGACGATCGCAACGGGGCGGTCGGCCGGCACCCCGGCGTGCAGGGCGTCCGACACGATGCGGGGCAGCGCGCCGACGCCCATCAGGATGACCGTCGTCACGCTGTCGTCGCGGAGCGCAGCGAGGGTGGCCTCGGTCACCTCCGACGGCCCGTTCATGATGTGCACGGCCCCCGCGACACCGCGATGGGTGATCGGGATGCCGGCGGCCTGCGGCACGGCGACGGCGCTCGAGATACCGGGCACGACGTCGACCGGGATGCCCGCCGCGAGACACGCGGCCACTTCTTCGCCGCCACGGCCGAACACGAACGGGTCGCCTCCCTTCAGGCGCACCACCCGCTTGCCCGCGCGAGCGCGGTCGACCAGGATCTCGTTGATCTCGTCCTGCGGCACCGGGTGGTGGCCGGGAAGCTTGCCGACGTCGATGATCTCGACGTCCGGGCCGACGTGGTCGCGGATGTCGGTCGGACCGAGACGGTCCATCACGACGACCTCTGCGCGCGTCAGCAGGCGCCACGCCCGCAGAGTGAGCAGGTCGATCGGACCCGGACCGCCGCCGACGAGGTCGACGCGCCCGACGGTGTTCTTCGACCGCCCGGTCATCGGTCACCCTCCCAGCGCACGAGGACGTGTCCGTCGTCGACGGCCACGGGCCAGACGTGCAGGCTCTTCGGCTCCTTGCCCTGCGTGTCGAGGCAGACGCCGGTGCGGAGGTCGAAGACCTGCTTGTACATCGGCGAGGCGACAGTGGGCACGTCCTGCCGGGTGCCGACGATGCCGCGCGAGATGACATGCGCATGGCTGTACGGGTCGAGGTTCGACACGGCGTGCACACGCCCCGCCGAGCCGTCCGGGCCGTGGAGGAGGAACAGGGCGATCTGCGTGCCGCCCAGGAGTGCGGCGCGGCCGCGCTCGACCTCGAGGTCGTCGAGTGCGCACACGCGCACCCAGCCGTCGGGGGCGGTGTACTCGGCCGTCTGCGGGTCGACGAGGGTCATCGGCGCACCTCCAGGGTCGTTCCGGCGATGAGCACGCGGGAGTCGGCGCGCTCGTCGTCGGTGGCGGGTCGGGGCTGCCCGCGCTCGGCCGTGTAGGCCAGCGAGGGGTCGGGCGTGGTCGGCGCGTTGACGAACGACGCGAACCGGCGCAGCTTCTCGGGGTCCTCGAGGGTCGCCTTCCACTCGTCCTCGTACGAGTCGAGGTGTGCCGACATGGCGGCGTCGAGGTCGGCGCAGATGCCGAGGCTGTCATCGAAGATGACCTCGCGGAGGCCTTCGATCCCGCCCTCCAGGTCTTCGAACCAGGGCGCAGTGCGCTGCAGGCGGTCGGCCGTGAAGATGTAGTACATCAGGAACCGGTCGATCGCGGTGAGGAGCTCATCGTCGCTGAGCCCCTCGGCGAGCAGCACCGCGTGGCGGGGCGTGAAGCCGCCGTTGCCGCCGACATACATGTTCCAGCCCGCCTCGGTGGCGATGACGCCGACGTCCTTGCCGCGTGCCTCCGCACACTCGCGCGCGCAGCCCGAGACGCCGAGCTTGATCTTGTGCGGCGAGCGCAGGCCGCGGTAGCGGAGCTCGAGCTGCACGGCCATGCCGACGGAGTCCTGCACGCCGTAGCGGCACCAGGTCGAGCCGACGCACGACTTCACCGTGCGCAGCGACTTGCCATAGGCGTGGCCGGACTCGAAGCCGGCGTCCACCAGCTGCTTCCAGATCTCGGGCAGCTGCTCGAGGCGCGCCCCGAACATGTCGATGCGCTGGCCGCCCGTGATCTTCGTGTAGAGCCCGAAGTCCTTGGCGACCTGGCCGATCACCAGCAGTCCCTCGGGCGTGATCTCGCCGCCCGGGATGCGGGGGACCACCGAGTAGCTGCCGTCCTTCTGGAGGTTCGCCATCACGTGGTCGTTGGTGTCCTGCAGGGCGGCGTTCTCACCCTCGAGCACGTGGCCGCGCACGAGCGTCGACAGGATGCTGGCGAGGGCCGGCTTGCAGATGTCGCAGCCGCGACCGGTGCCGAAGCGCTCGATGACGGCGCTGAAGGTGGTGAGCCCCGACACCCGCACCGCGTCGAAGAGCTGGCGGCGCGACATGTCGAAGTGCTCGCAGATCGCGTTGCTGAGCGCTGCTCCGGACTTCGCGAGTTCCGTGCCGACGATCTTCTTGACCATCATCACGCACGAGCCGCAGGCCGCCCCGGCCTTCGTGCAGGACTTGATGGCCGCGACATCCGTGCAGCCGTCTTCGTGCACCGCGTGCCGGATCGCGCCGGCAGTGACGCTGTTGCACGAGCAGACCAGCGCTTCGTCGGGGAGGTCGCTGGTCGGCGCGGCGACGCCGCCTTCGGGCATGAGGTAGGCGGCCGGGTCACCGCCGAGGGCGCCGCCGACGAGCGGCCGCAGCGACCCGTACGCGGACGCGTCGCCGACGAGGATGCCGCCGAGCAGCGTCTTCGCGTCGTCCGACAGCACGAGCTTCTTGTACACACCCGCCACCGGGTCGGCGTACGTCACATCGAGCGCGCCCGGCGTCTCGGCGAAAGCGTCGCCGAAGCTGGCCACGTCGACGCCCGACAGCTTGAGCTTGGTCGACAGGTCGTAACCGGGGAAGGATGCCTCGCCCCCGAGGAGGCGCGTGGCCGCGACCTCCGCCATGGCGTAGCCGGGCGCTACCAGGCCGACGCACATTCCGTCGTAGTTGGCGACCTCGCCGATCGCCAGCACGCGGGGGTCGGAGGTCTGGCAGCCGGCGTCGATCAAGACACCGCCGCGAGGGTGGACGTCGAGGCCGGCGCTGCGCGCCAGCTCGTCGCGCGGTCGCACGCCGACGGTGAACACCACGACGTCGGTGCGCGCGTATGTGCCGTCGCGGAACTCGAGACCGGTGACCTGTCCCGAGCGGTCGGGGTCCAGACGGGTGGTGACGGCTTCGGTCTTGACCGCGATGCCGCGGGACTCGATGAGGCGCCGCAGTGCGTTGCCGGCGGGCAGATCCAGCTGCGCCGACATCAGCCGGTCGGAGGACTGCACCACGGTGCAGTCGACGTCGAGGCCTTGCAGGGCGCCCGCGGCCTCGAGGCCGAGGAGACCACCGCCGATGACCGTGCCCACGAGCGGACGCCCGAGTTCGGCCGAACGCTGCTGGACGAACTGCTCGAGCTTCTCGACGTCGTCGAGGGTGCGGTAGACGAAGCAGCCTTCGAGGCCGAAGCCGTCGACCGCGAGCTTTGCGGCGTACGAGCCCGTCGCGAGGATGAGCCGGTCGTAGGCCACGCTCGTGCCGCTGCGGGTCGTGACGCGGCGCGCAGCGCGGTCGATGCGGGTGACGGCCTCGCCACGCAGGAACCGCACACGCTCGTCGTCGAGCACCGTGCGCTCGAGCTCGAGGTCTTCGGGGGAGGCGCCGGCGAAGAACCCGGTCAGTCCCACCCGGTCGTACGGGTGGCGCTCCTCCTCGCCGATGAGCGTGATGCGCCACTCCTCGCCGGCCCGGCTGAGCAGGCTCTCGACGAAGCGGTGCGCGACCATGCCCGCGCCGACGATCACCACGTGGGTGCCGAGGGCAGGGGTCTCGCTCATGCCGTCACCGTACGCCGGTGATGTTGCAGTGGCGTCAGCGTCATGTTTCCGGCTGTTGACACGGTCGCGGTGGGCCATGGCTCCTCCTCGGGGGCGGACGTCTCGGTGAAGCTGACGCTACGAGCGCGGTGTTTCACCCCCCGACCGCGGGCGGTTACCCCGAGCGAACGTTTCGATCACACACTTCTGCGCGGTGTTGTGAGAAGCGGATGCCGCGCCGGGATCCTTACCCTCTCGGCGCTGCGGGCGCCACCCCGGGGGTCCGGTCACCGTCTGCCGCTAGGGTGAAGGCCCCGCCGAAATGGAGCGTGCATGCAGATCTGGCCCGGTTCCCCCTACCCCCTTGGTGCGACCTTCGATGGAAGCGGCACCAACTTCGCTCTGTACAGCGAGGGGGCCGAGCGCGTCGAGCTGTGTCTGTTCGACGATGACGGCGTCGAGACCCGCGTCGAGCTCGTCGACGTGGACGCCTTCGTCCACCACGGATACATGCCGTCGGTGCAGCCCGGTCAGCGGTACGGATACCGCGTGCACGGCGAGTACGACCCCGCGGACGGCAAGCGGTTCAACCCGAACAAGCTCGTGCTCGACCCGTATGCCAAGGCCGTCGAAGGGCAGGTCTCATGGGGCCAGTCCGTCTTCGGCTACGACTTCGGCGACCCGGACTCGCGCAACGACGACGACTCGGCGGCGCAGCAGATGATGGGCGTCGTCGTGAACCCGTACTTCGACTGGAGCGGCGACCGGCTCCCGAAGACACCGTACGCGGAGTCCTTCATCTACGAGGCCCACGTCCGCGGGCTCACCCGCCTGCACCCGGCCGTGCCCGAAGAGATCCGCGGAACATACAGCGCGATCGCCCACCCCGCGATCATCGAGCACCTGCAGAAGCTCGGCGTGACGGCGATCGAGCTGATGCCGGTGCACCAGTTCGTCGACGACTCCGTCCTGGAGGAGAAGGGCCTGTCGAACTACTGGGGATACAACACCATCGCGTTCTTCGCACCGCAGAACACGTACTCGTCGAGCGGGCAGCGGGGCCAGCAGGTGCAGGAGTTCAAGGCGATGGTCAAAGCGCTCCACGCCGCGGGGATCGAGGTCATCCTCGACGTCGTCTACAACCACACGGCGGAGGGCAATCATCTGGGTCCGACATTGTCGATGCGCGGCATCGACAATGAGGCGTACTACCGCCTCGAGGACGACGACAAGCGCTACTACACGGACTACACGGGTACCGGGAACAGCCTCAACGTGGGCAATCCCCACACCCTCCAGCTCATCATGGACTCCCTGCGCTACTGGGTGCTCGAGATGCACGTCGACGGGTTCCGCTTCGACCTCGCCTCGACGCTGGCGCGGGAGTTCTACGAGGTGGACAGGCTGGCCGCCTTCTTCGAGCTCGTACAGCAGGATCCGGTGGTGTCGCAGGTGAAGCTCATCGCCGAGCCCTGGGATGTCGGCCCCGGCGGATACCAGGTCGGCAACTTCCCGCCGCAGTGGACCGAATGGAACGGCAAGTACCGCGACACCGTGCGCGACTTCTGGCGCGGAGAACCGGCGACGCTCGGGGAGTTCGCCTCCCGACTCACCGGGTCGTCGGACCTCTACGAGCACTCCGGCCGCCGGCCCGTGGCATCCATCAATTTCGTCACGGCCCACGACGGATTCACCCTGCGCGATCTGGTCTCCTACAACGAGAAGCACAACGAGGCGAACGGCGAGGACAATCGCGACGGCGCCGACGACAACCGCTCGTGGAACGGCGGCGTCGAGGGCCCGACGGACGACCCGGAGGTGCTGTCACTGCGTGCCCGGCAGCAGCGCAACTTCATCGCGACGCTGCTCCTCTCGCAGGGCGTGCCCATGCTGTCGCACGGCGACGAGCTCGGGCGCACCCAGCAGGGCAACAACAACGGGTACGCGCAGGACAACGAGACCACATGGGTCGATTGGTCAGCGCCCGACCAGCCGCTCGTCGAGTTCACGGCCGCGCTGGCGCGGCTGCGCCGCGAGCACCCCACGTTCCGCCGGCGCCGCTTCTTCGACGGACGTCCCATCCGTCGCGAGGAGGGCGCCCCCATCCCCGACATCGCGTGGGCCCGTCCGGACGGATCCCAGATGCAGCCCGAGGACTGGGATTCCGGCTTCGGCCGGGCGGTCGCCGTCTTCCTCAACGGCGACGGCATCCGGGAGCGCGACCGGCGTGGCGATCCGATCTCGGACGACCACTTCATCGTCCTGTTCAATGCGGGCGACGACGTCGTCGACTTCGTCATCCCCGACGTGGAATTCAGCCCCGAATGGGATGTCATCGTCGACACGGCCGGTCAGCGCGCGGACACCGATCCCGTGGCGCCCGGCTCGACGCTGTCGGTGCCCGGTCGCTCGCTCATGGTGCTGCGCGAGCACGATCTGCCGGAGCCCGAGATCGACCACTCCGTCGCCGCGTCCCTCGCCGTGACGAGCGTCGTCGGTGCGGACGAAGTCCCGGGCGCCGCGCCGCGTCCCGAGCTCACCCACTGAGAGGAGCTGCGATGCCCACGACCCGGCCGCGGTCCACGTACCGTCTGCAGATCCGGCCGGGGTTCACCCTGGACGATGCCGCCGCGCTGCAGCCCTACCTCAGCGGGCTCGGGGTCGACTGGGTCTATCTGTCGCCGATCCTCACGGCCTCGGAGGGGTCGGACCACGGCTACGACGTCGTCGACCCGACCGCGGTCGACCCCGCACGCGGCGGACGGGAGGCGCTGGCGCGTGCGTCGCGCGCATTCCACGAGGCCGGTCAGGGCGTCCTCGTAGACATCGTCCCGAACCATCTGGGTGTGGCGAACGCTCGAGAGAACGCGTGGTGGTGGGACCTCCTCACCCACGGTCGGCAGTCTCGGTACGCCGCCGCCTTCGACATCGACTGGGAAGTCGGCGGGGGCAAGGTCCGTCTGCCGGTGCTCGGTGAGGACGTGGAGTCAGCCGCGGCCGCGGGCGGGCTGCGTGTCGAGGGAGGAGAGCTCCGCTACTACGAGCACCGGTATCCGCTCGCGCCCGGCACCGCAGGCGACGGCGACGACGTGCTCGTCGTGCATCAGCGTCAGCACTACGAGCTCATGCACTGGCGACGCGAGGCGTTCGACCTCAACTATCGCCGGTTCTTCGGAGTGTCCGCTCTTGCCGCGGTGCGGGTGGAAGAGCGGTCGGTGTTCGACGAGGGACACCGGGAGATCGGCAGCTGGTTCGAGGACGGACTGGTGGACGGTCTGCGGGTGGACCATCCCGACGGGCTGCGAGCCCCGGTCGAGTACCTGGAGCGACTGCAGGAGCTCACCGGTGGCGCGTACGTCCTGGTCGAGAAGATCCTCGAGCGAGGAGAGTCGCTCCCGCAGTTCTTCGCCGCCGACGGGACGACCGGCTACGAGGTCTTGGCCGACGTCGACCGGGTTCTGGTGGACCCCGCGGGGGAGGCGGGACTCGACGCGCTCGATGCCAGACTGCGCGCTGACTCCGGGCTGCCGGTCGCCGCACCGTGGGAGGAACTGATCGCCGGAACGAAGCGCGCCATCGGCGAAGGCATTCTGCGCTCGGAAGTGCGACGGCTCGCCCGGGAGCTGGGTATGGCGGACGACCACACGGCGGAAGACGCGCTCACGGAACTGCTGGCGCGGTTCCCGGTCTATCGGTCGTATCTGCCCGCGGGACGCGAGCACCTCGAGGAGGCGGCGACCGCAACGCGGATGCACCGTCCGGATCTCGCCGACGCACTCGACGCCTTGCTGCCGATGCTGGCCGACCTGCGGCATCCCGCCGCCCTGCGCTTCCAGCAGACGAGCGGCATGGTGATGGCGAAGGGCGTCGAAGACACCGCCTTCTACCGGATGACCCGGCTCGGCACTCTGACCGAGGTGGGCGCGGACCCCTCGTTGTTCGCCCTTTCCGTCGATCGGTTCCACGCGGCGCAGGCCGCCCGGCACGCGCAGTGGCCCCATTCGCTGACGACGCTGTCCACGCACGACACCAAGCGCGGCGAGGATGTCCGCGCACGCCTGGCGGTCCTCTCGGAGATCCCGGCCCGTTGGGTCGACGTCTTGCACGAGCTGAGGGATGCTGCGACCACCGGTCACGGTCCCTTCGACGCGCTGCTGTGGCAGGCCGTCATCGGCGCCTGGCCGGCATCGCGCGAACGTCTGCACGCCTACGCGGAGAAGGCGGCCAGGGAGGCCGCCGAGGCGACGTCGTGGCTCGATCCCGACGCGGCATTCGAGCAGCGCATGCACGCCGTGGTCGACGCCGCGTTCGACGACCCCGACGTCGCGGCGCGCGTCGAGTCGTTCGTCGCCGAGATCGAAGCGGCCGGATGGTCCAACTCGCTCTCGGCGAAGCTTCTGCAGCTCACCGGACCGGGCGTTCCCGACGTGTACCAGGGCAGCGAGCTGTGGGAGCAGAGCCTGGTCGACCCCGATAACCGCCGCGTCGTCGACTTCGACGAGCGCCGGCGACTTCTGACCCGGATCGACGGGGGCGAACAACCTCTCGTCGACCGCACGGGCGCGGCGAAGCTGCTCGTCACCTCGCGCGCGCTGCGGCTGCGTCGTGATCGGCCCGAGCTCTTCACCCGCTACATGCCGATGTCGGTCGTCGGCAGCCAAGCCGATCATGCCATCGCGGTGGACCGTGGCGGGGCGGTGGCGGTGGCGACGCGGCTGCCGGTCGGTCTGGCCGCACACGGCGGGACGACCGGCTCACCATGGGGGGACACGATGCTGCTGCGCCACGCCGGACCGACGACGGATGTGCTGACGGGACGCGAGTACACCGGCCACATCAGGCTGGCCGACCTGCTGGACGTCTACCCCGTCGCCTTGCTCGTGACCGGGGCGCGTCCGTGATCCCCGAGGTATGGGCGCCTCGAGCGGCCACTGTTGCGCTCCGTGTCGCGGGGCACGGCGCCGACCGGGCGATGACCACGGCGGGCGGCGGATGGTGGCGGGCGGACACCGAACTGGTCGACGGCGACGAGTACGGGTTCGTCCTCGACGGCGGGGATCGCGCTCGCCCGGATCCGAGGTCACGCCGCCAGCCTCGCGGCGTGCATGAGCTGAGTGCCGTGTTCGACACTTCGGCGTTCGAGTGGGCGGACGCGGGCTGGACGGGACGGCCGCTTGCGGGGGGAGTCGTCTACGAACTGCACGTGGGCACCTTCACCGCGGAGGGGACGCTGGACGCCGCGACAGAGCGGCTCGCGCACCTGGTGGACCTGGGGGTCGACTTCATCGAGCTGCTGCCGGTGAACGGCTTCAACGGCACCCACAACTGGGGCTACGACGGGGTCCTCTGGTACACGGTCCACGAGGCCTACGGAGGACCGGCCGCGTACCAGCGCTTCGTCGACGCGTGCCATGCGGCCGGTCTCGGAGTGATCCAGGACGTCGTCTACAACCACCTCGGACCGAGCGGCAACTACCTGCCCGAGTTCGGCCCCTATCTCCGTGACGCGGAGTCGAACACCTGGGGCTCCTCCGTCGACCTCGACGAGCCCGAGGTGCGCAGGTACATCATCGAGAACGCACTCATGTGGTTCCGAGACCACCATGTCGACGGTCTGCGACTGGATGCGGTGCACGCGCTGCAGGATCGATCGCCGGTCCACATCCTGCAGGAGCTGGCCGAAGAGGTCGATGCGCTGAGTGCGCATCTGGGGCGGCCGCTCACGCTGATCGCCGAGTCCGACATGAACGACGCGCGACTCATCTCGGCGCGCGAAGCCGACGGCTACGGGCTCACGGCGCAATGGAACGACGACTATCACCACGCGCTGCACGTCGCACTGACGGGTGAGACGACGGGCTACTACGCCGACTTCGCAGCTCTGTCCGCACTCGTGAAGTCCTCGACGCGAGGCTTCTTCCACGACGGCACGTGGTCATCCTTCCGCGGCAGGGAGCACGGGCATCCGATCGATCCGCGGATCCCGGCATCCCGGCTCGTCACGTTCTCTCAGGACCACGATCAGATCGGCAACCGCGCCGCCGGCGATCGGCTCTCTCAGAGCCTCGACGAGGGCGGCCTTGCGATCGCCGCCGTGCTCACGGTGCTGACGCCGTACACGCCGATGCTCTTCATGGGGGAGGAGTGGGCCGCTTCGACCCCCTGGCAGTTCTTCACGTCCCACCCCGAGCCGGAGCTCGGCGAGGCGACGGCGCGCGGTCGCAGGGAGGAGTTCTCCCGCATGGGCTGGGACGAGTCGGTGGTGCCCGATCCGCAGGATCCCGAGACCTTCCAGCGCTCGAAACTGCACTGGGCAGAGGCGGGTGACGGGGTCCACGCGCGCACCCTGGCCCTCTACCGGTCGCTCATCCGCCTGCGCAGGACGCGCGCCGACCTGACGTCCCCGGACTTCCGCACCTTCTCCGCCGAGGCGGACGAGGACGAGCGGTGGTTCCGGATGCGGCGGGGGAGCACCGAGGTGCTGGTGAACTTCTCGACCCGGCCCGTCACGATTCCTGCGAGGGGCGCGACGGAGCTGCTCATCGGGACGGATGCAGGCGGCGTCGTCGCCGACGGCTCCGCATCGCTGCCCGCCCGCTCAGCGGCGGTGGTCGCGTACGACCGCTGAGGTCAGTTCAGGCCCAGCCAGGAGCGGTCGGTCAGGACGATCGGGCCGTCATCGGTGATCGCGACGGTGTGCTCCGAGTGCGCGCCGCGGGAGCCGTCGGCCGATCGGAGCGTCCAGCCGTCGGGGTCGGTGATCAGCTCGTCGGTCGTCTCGAGGAACCACGGCTCCAGCGCGAGCACCAGGCCCGCGCGAAGCGGGTAGCCGCGGCCGGCCTTGCCGTCGTTCGCGACGTGCGGGTCGCCGTGCATCTCGCGGCCGACGCCGTGGCCACCGAAGTCCGTGTTGATCGAGTAGCCGTCGCCGTGCGCGACCGCGGCGATGGCTGCCGAGATGTCGCCGATGCGGTTGCCGACCGTCGCCGCCGAGATCGCGGCATCCAGCGCCCGCTCGGTCGTGTCGATGAGGGCGAGGTCCTCGTCGCGCGCCGTGCCCACGACGAACGAGACCGCGGAGTCGGCGACCCAGCCGTCCACCGACACGGCGAAGTCGAGCGAGACGAGGTCGCCGTCGCGAAGGGCATAGTCGAAGGGCAGCCCATGCAGCACGGCATCGTTCACGGACGTGCAGATGACCTTGCCGAAAGGACGGGCGCCGAACGACGGGTGATAGTCGATGTAGCACGACTCGGCCCCGGCGCGGCGGATGAGGTCGTGCGCGCGACGGTCGATCGCGAGGAGGTTCGTGCCCACCTTGGTCTCGTCGCGCAGCGTCGCGAGGGTCTCGGCGACGAATCGCCCGGCGGGCTTCATCGCCTCGATCTCGGAAGGCGTGCGCAACTCGATCATGTGGGGGATCCTCTCGTTCCCCTCCATTCTGTCGGACGGCTCGACGTGGGGCTGTGAGGATGCTCCGCGGCACGCGGAAGCGGACCACCGCGGTTGCTCGCGGGCGTAGCATCAGTGGCATGTGGCTGCGTCGCGCGTTCTTCGGCTGGCTGATCCCGGCAGCCTTCCTGCTGCCGCTGTGGCTCCTCGTCGGCTGGGCCGTGTTCAACGCCGGTGGATGGGCGTTCCTGTGGGTGCTGTTCCTCGCCATCCCGGGCGTCTTCCTGTGGCAGCTCCTGCTCACGCTGCTGGTGCGGGCCCGTGGAACGGTGCGAGCCCACCGGGCCGTCTCGTGGTGGGACGTGCTGGGCTTCACGGTCTGGCACCTCCTCGTGATCTCGCTCGGCTTCTTCGCGGAGGCCTGGTGGGCGCCCGTGATGGTCGTCGCGATCCTCGCCGGCGTCGGGCTCTTCTGGCTCGAGCTGTGGCAGCTCTGGAGTGAGGCGCGACCCTCGCGGTTCGTCCTCCACACCTCTGAGGGGGTCGCATACATCCCCGCTCAGGCGGACGCGCCCGAGGCGGCTCCGCGCGAGGTCATCGTCATCACGGAGAAGCAGACACCGCCCGCGAGCTGACGCGTTTTGGCCGGGTGCGGCATCCATGGCAGAATGGTTGTTTGTGCCCTGACCGGTTCTGCCTCAGGGGAACCAGCTGGACGGCTTCACGCCGGAGGCCTGTGGCACGCTCAGTCCTTTACCATCCTTCCCGCGGTCGACCTGTGGCGGCCGCAGAGAGAGACGATCATGCAGATCCTCGACGCCGTCGATGCGGCTTCGCTCCGCTCCGACATCCCCGTTTTCAACGCCGGCGACACCGTCAAGGTGCACGTCAACATCACCGAGGGCAACCGCTCGCGCATCCAGGTCTTCCAGGGTGTCGTCATCGGCCGCTCGGGCGACGGCGTGCGCGAGACCTTCACCGTCCGCAAGATCAGCTTCCAGGTCGGCGTCGAGCGCACATTCCCGGTGCACTCCCCGGTCATCGACCACATCGAGGTCGTGACGCGCGGTGACGTGCGTCGCGCGAAGCTGTACTACCTGCGCAACCTCCGTGGCAAGAAGGCCAAGATCAAGGAGAAGCGCGAGAGCCACTGACGCTCTTCCCGCAGCGTTTTCGCGAAGCCCCGGACCCGTGAGGTCCGGGGCTTCGGCGTACTCCGGAAGGGCCGGAGTGTGCGACCCTTGAAGGCGGGGTCGCCGCGACCGTCGGCGAATGCGAAGGAACTCATGACGACCGAGAAGTCGGCTCCGGCCGAGCCGGCGCCCGGGCCCGAGCCCGCCGCGACCATTCAGCCGCGTCGTCGGGGCTGGCTGGTGTTCCTGCGCGACGT
>DATEOM010000355.1:0-8847 GCA_035274105.1 Microbacterium sp. | reverse complement strand
GCTCATCGCGTTCCGCGCGGTGCAGGGCATCGGCGCCGGCGGTCTCGCCGCGCTCAGCCAGGTCATCATGGCCGACATCATCAGCCCGCGCGAGCGCGGCCGGTACATGGGCCTGTTCGGCGCCGTCATGGCCGTCGCCACGGTCGGCGGCCCGCTCCTCGGCGGCTTCATCACCGACACGATCGACTGGCGCTGGAACTTCTTCATCGCCCTGCCGTTCGCGGTCGCCGCGCTCATCATGATGCAGCGGACGCTCCACCTGCCGCCGCGCCCGAAGACCAAGGCGCGCATCGACTACTTCGGCATCGTGCTGCTGTCGACCGCCGTGTCGCTGCTGCTCATCTGGGTGACCAACGCGGGCAAGGACTACGACTGGTGGAGCACCGAGACCATCCTCATGGTCGGCGGCGCGCTCCTCGCGGCCGTGCTGTTCGTCATCGTCGAGCTGCGCTCGAAGGAGCCGCTCGTGCCCCTCACGATGTTCCGCAACCGCACGTTCACGCTCGCGGTCATCGCGTCGATCTCGATCGGCATCGCGATGTTCGGCACGTCGGTGTTCCTCAGCCAGTACATGCAGCTCGCCCGTGGCGCGACCCCGACCGAGGCCGGCCTCATGACGATCCCGATGATCGCGGGCCTGCTCCTCGCGTCGATCGTGATCGGCGGGCTCGTCACGAAGCACGGCCACTGGAAGCCCTACCTCATCGTGGGCGGCGTGCTGCTGATCGCCGGCTCGTACCTGCTGTCGACGATCCACTACGACACGAACTTCGTGCTCGTCTCGCTCTACATGTTCCTGCTCGGCGCCGGCGTCGGCATGACCATGCAGAACCTGGTGCTCATCGTGCAGAACACGGCGAATCCCAGCGAGATCGGCGTCGCGAGCTCGGGCGTCACGTTCTTCCGCAGCCTCGGCGGCACGATCGGCGTCTCGGTGATGGGTGCAGCCCTCGCGACCTCGGCGACGAACCTGTTCGCCGACCGCAAGGACGACATCGGCACGGCCCTCATGGCGCTCGGCGAGAAGGGCGCCGCCATCGGCCAGCAGCTCGCGTCGGGCACCATCCCGCAGGTGTCGGCGCTGCCCGAGTCGATCCGCGTGATCGTCGAGGACATCTACGCCCAGGCCATCGCCCACTCGTTCCTCATCGCCGTGCCGCTGGCCGTGATCAGCCTCATCGCGATCATCTTCCTGCCGAACAAGCCGCTCACCCGCATGACCACGACCGAGCGCGTGCAGGCGAGCGAAGCCGACCTCGCGACGGTCTCGGTCGCCGAGGGCATGGAGACGCTGACGGCCACCGCGACGGTGGACACGGATGCTGCGACCCCGCGCCGCGGAACCCCCGGGGCCTCCGCAGACGCGGCGGACGAGGCATCCGTCACCCGACGCTAATGTCGAACCTGATGACCTCCGACGACACCCGAGCGGCGCGCACCGAGGCGGTGCGCGCCCTCGAGGCGGAGTTCGGGGAGCTGATCAACCGCTTCCGGCGGATCATCACCGAGAACGCCAACCGGGTGAGCCCGGGCATGCTGCCGGGCGCCTACAAGGTGTTCACCACCATCGTGCGGCGCGAGGGCATCACGCTGTCGGGCCTGGCCGAGTCGCTGATGTCGGACAAAGGCCAGATCAGCCGCACGGTACGCGAACTCGAGCAGCTCGGCCTCGTGCAGCGCACCCCCGACCCCGACGACGGGCGGTCGAGCCTGCTCTCCCCCACGCCGTTCGGTCTGGAGCGGCTGGCCGAGGCGCGCGCTCCGCAGGAGAGCCTGCTCGTCGACGCGCTTGAGGAGTGGCCGGTCGACGACATCCTCAACCTCACCCGGCTGCTGCACGCGCTCACCCTCGGCGAGCGCCCGGAGTCCTGACGCGCCTGCTGCACGCGCTCACCCTCGGCGAGCGCCCGGCGTCCTGACCGCTCCCTGCGGCGGATTGCAGCTTCGTCGCGCTCCTCAGCGCTGCGCCTGCAGCGCGGTGAGGTGCCGCAGCGAGCGCTCCGCCAGATCGTCCTGACTCGCTGCGAGCGGCCGCCATACCGAGGCGGCCACGGCGATCGTGGCGTTCTCGCCGGTGAAGCTCTCGAGCCCCAGGATGCCGTCGTACCCGGCATCGTCGAGGGCCGCGAGGGTGGCGGGCCAATCGGTGTGATCGTCACCGACCGGTCCGCGATCGCTGCCGCAGACCTGGACGTGCGCGATGTTGCCGGCGGCGGCGCGGATCGCGGCATCCGGTCGCTTCTCCTCGATGTTCAGGTGGTAGGTGTCGAGCGCGAGACCGAGCCCCGGCCCGAAGAGCGGCGCCAGCGCCTCGAGGCCCTGGTCGACCGTGTTGATGACGCTCGTCTCGTACCGGTTCAGCGGCTCGACGGCGAGCGCGAGGCCGTCCGCCGCCGCCTCGTCGACGAGCGGCTGGAGGTTGCGGCGCAGCTGCGCCACCACCTCGGTGCGCTCCCCCGCCGTCATGCGCCAGGTGACCCCGGTGGGCGCGTAGAAGGGTCCGGCGACGACGGATGCCCCGACCCCGCGCGCAGCGGCCAGGCACGTGCGCAGATACGCCTGGGTGGCGGGCACGTTGCCCGCGCGGTCGATCAGCGAACGGCCGGGGCCCATCGCGCCGATCACCACAGGGATGAGACCCAGCGTGCCGAGCAGATCGCCCGCGCGCGCAGCATCCCAGTCCCCCGCGTTCTCGAGCGGAAGCTCGATCGCCCCGAAGCCCATGCGCGCGATCTTCGGCGCGAGCTCGGCGAGCGACTCGTCGGTCAGCGGCGAGGTCCACACCCAGGTGTTGACGCCGATCGTGCGCTGCATGCGGATCCTGTCGTTCGTCGTCGTGGTCAGGCGCGTTTCGACTCGCTTCGCTCGCTCAACGACCGGGACCACAGGAACCGGTCGTTGAGCGAGCGAGAAACCAGCGAGACGAGACGTCGTGCTTACGGGATCTGGCGCTCCTGCCAGACCTCCGGGTAGCCCGGCAGGTTCTCGCCGCCGAACTTGGCGTAGTGGCCGTCGGGCATGCCGTCGTTGGCCTCGAGCCACTCGTCGAGCTCACCCGCCTCGATCGGCACCTGCGGCAGCACCCACTCCTTCGGGACCTCCTCGCCGGCGAAGATCTTCTGCGCCGCCAGCAGCGGGGTGCGCCATTGGAAGTTCGAGTAGACCGGAGCAAGGCCGGTGAGGCCCGTCTCCTTCCACTTGCGCAGGAAGCTCATCTCGTCCTCACCCGTCATGACGGGGTAGTCGACGCCGGCGTCCTCGAAGGCCTCGATGGCGGCGACGGCGCCATCACCGGCATCCATCCACACCCCCGCGACATCGCCCTTGGCGAGCTCGTCGCTGATGATGCTCTTGATCTCGGCCGGGTCGGCGCCGGTGAAGTAGTCCACCGCCTCGATGCCCGCGTCGGCGAACATCTTCTCGGCCGCCGCCCACCGCTGCTCGAGCACGTCGACACCCGGGAGGATGCGGAGGCCGACGACCTTGTCACCCTCCTCGAGGTTGTCGATGAGGAACTGCGCGGTGTCGATGCCCCACGCGAAGCCGCCGATCGGGTGGATGAACGTCACGGGGCAGTCGGTCTCGACGCCGCGGTCGAACACGATCACCGGCTTGCCCGTCTCACAGGCGCGCTCCACGGCCGGAGTCATCGCCGCCGTGCTGTTGGGCGAGATGATGAAGACGTCGCAGTTGCCCTCGGAGATGAAGTAGTCGATGTCGGCGATCTGCGTGTCGTCGGAGTCCTGCGCGTCGCGCGTCTCCATCTCGCTGATGGCGCCCTGCTCCTGCAGCACCTTCAACTGCTCGTTCATCGTGATCCAGCCGGTCTGGCGCCACGGGTTCGAGATGGACGCGTTCGCGAAGCACGCCTTCTTCGCGCCGCTGCTCGCATACTGCGACGTGTCGACCATCTCCGCGTCGATGTACTGCAGGTACGGCTCGTCCTCGGGACCCTCGGGCACGACCTCGCGCTGGGCCATCTGGGTGTCGAACAATGCCTGGTCGAACCAGGTGTTCTCGCCGGCGTCCTCGGTCGGCTCCGCGGATGAGTCCGGCGGTGCCACGTTGGGATCGGTCGTACACCCTGCCAGGGCGAAGAGGCCGACGAGCGCCACCGCGGTGGTGGCGATCTTCACTGATCGTCGCATTGCTAGCTCCTGTTGTTGTGTGCTGCGCCCTCGCCTGCGAGGGCCGGTGTTGCGGACGACTCCTCGGCGCCATCGGGCGCGTCGGGTTCCTTCCCCGGTGAGGGAGGGGCCTGTGGGCCGCTGCGCCGCCGGGACCGGAAGACCAGCCCCGAGTAGGCGACGGCGGCGATGATGATGACGCCCTGCACCGCGTCGCGCAGCGACGCCGGCACCCCGGCGATGTTGAGCAGCAGGAAGAGCGCTTCGAGCACGAAGGCGCCGGCCACGGCGGCGACGATCCAGCCGCGTCCGCCGCCGAGCACGACACCGCCGAGCACGACGGCCGTGATCGCGACGAATTCGTACCCGCGCCCGACCGACGGGTGCACACCGGCGTAGCCGACCAGCAGGACCGCGGAGACCGTCGCCGAGACCGACGAGATCATGAAGGCGCGCGTCGTGACCCACCAGTCGCGCGCACCGGAGTAGCGCGTCGCGCGCGCGTTGTCGCCGGTCGCGATGAGCAGCTTGCCCAGCGGGCGCTTGGTGATCCAGATGCCGAGCGCGAGCCACACCGCCAGGATCAGCACGGACCACGGCAGGAAGTCGATCACGGGAAGGTCTCGGATGCCGCCGCGGCCGATCTGCCGGAAGCTGTCGGCGGGATTCCCCGTCGCGGCTCCGCCCGTCCACCACAGCACCAGGCCGAGGAGCGCCAGCATCATGCCGAGCGTGACGATGAACGACGGCACCTTCAGGAGCGTCGTGAGCAGTCCGTTCACGAGTCCCACGAAGAGGCCGAGCACGATCATGAGAGCGAGGACCGGCACGGTGCGCGCATCGTCCTGGCCGACCAGGTTGCCCGCGACGATCACCTGCGCCGTGATGAGAGACCCCTGCGAGAGGTCGAACTCCCCGGCGATGATGACGAAGTACTGGCCGATCGCGACGATGGCGACGGGCGCCACCCGCTGGATGTAGCGCATGATCTGGCCGGGCTCGGCGAAGTTCGGGTTGAGCACCATCACGGCGATCAGCAGGATCACCAGCAGCAGGAACACCGCGCCGCGCGGGCTCACCAGCGTTTTCACGAACCTCATCGCGCACCTCCCTGCGTCGCCGCGCCGCCATCGGCCGCATCGGCCTCCGCTTCGAGGGCATGGGATGCCGCGACCATCGCCGGTGCGGCGGCCTCCGCCTGTGCGTCACCGCCGGTTCTCGTGCCGCCCGGACCGAAGCGCGTGCGGCGCCGGACGATCGCGCGGCGGCTGTAGACGGCGACCGCGGCGACGATGACGACACCGCGTACGACGTCCTTGAGGAAAGGGTTCACCTGCATGACGCTCATCACGTTGTCGACGACCGCGAAGATCGCGACGCCGCCGATCGTCCCCCAGACCGACCCCCGCCCGCCGAGCAGCAGCGTCCCGCCCAGCACGACCGCCGCGATCGACAGCAGCGCGTACCCGCCCTGCTGCCCGACCGTCGGACTGCCGACGCCCAGCCGGCTCGCGAGCAGCAGCCCGGCGAGCCCCGCGAAGACCGAGCACAGCACGTGGGCAGCGATGAGCGGCGGCCGCGTGCGCACGCCCGACAGTCGCGCGACCTCGGGGTCGCCGCCGACGGCGAACAGGTGGGCGCCGGTGCGGGTGCGGTCGAGCAGGAACCAGACCAGCGCGGCGAGGGCGATCATGATGATCGTCGAGACGGGCACGGGCCCGACGCCCGTCGCGCCGATGAGCTGGAACTCCCACGGCACCGATCCGGCGCTCCCCTGGAAGTTCGTGTTCAGCACGCCCTGCAGGATCAGTCCGACGCCGAGCGTCGCGATGAACCCGTTCACCTTGAGCACCGTCACGATCAGCCCGTTCGCGAGGCCGATGAGTGCGCACACCAGCAGCGTCAGCGTCACCGCCCACGGGATGTTGGCGGAGCTGCCGTTCATCGTCGTGGCGCCGATGAGGCTCGCGAGGCTGACGACGTAGGTGACCGACAGATCGAGCGATGCCCCGAGGACGACGAGGGTCTGCCCGATCGCCACGAGGCCCAGCACGCTCATGCCGGTGAGGATGTCGCGGATGTTGCCGGGGCTGAAGAAGCTGCGGCCGACGGTCGCCACGAGGATCGCGCCGATCGCGATGACGAGGATCAGGATGCCGAGCACGATGACCGTGGAATCGACACGCATGCGCTTCATGGGCGGCTCCCCTCGTCGTCGAGACGCGGGTCACCGGGCTCGTCCCCGGCGCCCTCGGATCCGGTGGCCGCGGCGAGCACTTCGTGCTCGGCGGAGCCCGGCGGAAGCTCGGCGGCGAGCTCGCCGTCGCGCATGACGAGGATGCGGTCGCTCATGCCGATGACCTCGGGCAGCTCGCTCGACACCATGAGCACCGCCTTGCCCTCGGCGGCGAGCTGACGCATCAGCTGGTAGACCGCGACCTTCGCGCCGACGTCGATGCCGCGCGTCGGCTCGTCGAACAGCACGATCTGCGGGTCGGTGACCAGCCACTTCGCCAGCACCACCTTCTGCTGGTTGCCGCCCGAGAGGAACCGAACCTCCTGGTCGGCGCCGCGCGACGACACCTCGAGCGAACTCAGGACGCCCGGCACCCGCTTGCGCGAGGCGCCGGTGCGCCCGGCGAAGACGCTGCGCACCACGAGCAGGGAGTTGTCGAGCACGGACTGCCCGAGCGCGAGCCCCTGCGCCTTGCGGTCCTCCGTCACGAGCGCCAGTCCCGCCCGCACCGCGGCGCGCGGGCTGGTGAACCGCACCGATCGCCCGTCGAGCGTCATGGCGCCGCGGGTGAAGCCGTGCACGCCGAAGATCGCCTCGACGAGCTCGGTGCGTCCCGACCCCTGCAGCCCGGCGAGCCCCACGATCTCGCCGGCGCGCAGCGTCAGCGAGATGCCGTCCACATACTCGTTGCCGCACTCCGCGAGCTCCAGCCGCGGGCCGCCGAGAGTCGTGCCCTCGACCGGGCCGGGGAAGTACGACTGCAGCGGGCGTCCCACCATGCGACGCACCAGCTCCCCGTCGGTGAGGTCGGCCGCGGCATCCGTCGACACCAGGGCGCCGTCCTTCAGGATCGTGATGCGGTCGCAGAGGTCGAAGATCTCCTTCAGCCGATGCGAGACGTAGATGACGGCGACGCCGCGCGCGGTGAGCCGGCGGATGATGGCGTACAGGAGCTCGACCTCGTGGTCGCTCAGCGCGGCCGTCGGCTCGTCCATCGAGATCACCCGCGCGTCGAACGAGAGCGCCTTGACGATCTCGACGATCTGCTGCTCCGCGACGGTGAGCGACGAGATCCGGGCGCCCGGGTCGATGAACGAGACCCCGAGGCCGTCGAGCAGTTCGCGCGTGCGGCGCTGCATGCCCTTCTTGTCGATGATGCCGCCGCGACGAGGCTCGCGGCCGAGGAAGACGTTCTGCGCCACCGTGCGCTCCGGCAGGAGGTTGAACTCCTGGAAGACCGTGACGAGGCCCGCGTCCATCGCCTGGCGCGGGTGTCCCCACGCGACCGGCTGCCCCTCGAACTCGACCGACCCGGCGTCGGCGTGATGGACGCCGGCCAGCACCTTCATCAGCGTGGACTTGCCGGCGCCGTTCTCACCGACGAGGCCGTGCACCTCTCCGCGCCGGACGTCGAGGTCGACGTCCGACAGCACGCGCACCCCGAAGAACGACTTCGAGACGCCGCGGGCGCGCAGCACCACGTCCGAGCCGCCCGGGGGCACGGGCGTGTCGGCGAGCATCGTGTCGGTCATGCCGGCACCTCGATCCAGGTTCGGGTCTGGGCGGATTCCAGCACGGCCGCGGTGAGGACGGCGGCGCGCAGGCCGTCGGCGAACCGCGGCAGACCGTCCGGCTCCTCGCCGGCGATGGCCGCGTAGACGTCGGCGACGAAGCCGTCGAAGGCGTCCTGATATCCCATCGGATGCCCCGCCGGCACCGTCTGCAGCCGCGCGGAGTCGGGGTGGTCGGCGCCCGGGTCGCGCAGCACCAGCCGGGAGCCCTTGCGCGCACCGATCCAGAGCTCCTCGGGACGCTCCTGGTCGAAGCGGAGGCTCCGGCGGGTGCCGTGCAGCTCGAGGACGAGCGCGTTCTTGCGGCCGGGAGCCATCTGCGACACGAGCAGAGTGCCGAGCGCGCCGGATTCCGTCTCGACCACCAGCGCGGCGACGTCCTCGTTCGCGACCGACCGGCCCGCGCGCTCGTCGAACACCCGGCGGGTGCGGGCGGCTACGCGGGCAATGCGCTCCCCCGTCACGAACTCGACCAGGTCGCACAGGTGCGAGCCGATGTCGGCGAACGCTCGCGACGGGCCTCCGGCCGCAGCATCCGCGCGCCAATCGTCGTCGTTCTGCCGCAGCATCCAGTCCTGCAGGTACGAGCCGTCGAGCGAGAGAAGCGTCCCGATCCGGCCGGAGGCGACGCGCGCGCGGGCCTCGCGGACCATCGGGTGGTACCGGTACACGAAGGGCACGGCGGCGACGGCGCCTGTCGCTGCTGCCTGCGCGGCGAGTTCCCGTGCGTCCGCGACGGACGTCGCGAGCGGCTTCTCGCACACGACGTGCTTGCCGGCGGCGAGCGCCGCCTCGGCGAGCGCCGCGTGGATGGCGTTGGGGGTGCAGATGTGCACCACGTCGACATCGGATGCTGCGATCACGCCGGCCGCGTCGTCCTCGACGCGTGCGACCCCGAGCTCGCGCGCCACCG
>DATEOM010000354.1:0-13510 GCA_035274105.1 Microbacterium sp. | reverse complement strand
GAACAGGTCGGCGCGGTAGCACACGGCCTGCGGGCCGATGTCGGTGCCGAAGCCGACGAGGCGGCCGTCGGCGTCGGTCGCGGCCGCTTCCTTCCACTCGACCCAGCGGCCCTTGGCGCTGTCGGGCACCTCGGCGAGCAGGTCGGAGTACTGCATGGCCTCGGCGAACCAGTCGACCTCGACGGCCTCGATGTCGGCGAGGCCCTCCTTGCCGAGCTTCGCGAAGTAGTTCGTGCGGGCGTCGTCGGTGATGGCCGCCTTGTTGTGGACGATCTTGATGTTCGGGTTCTCGTCCATGTACTCCTGGAGGAGCTCGTCGTCGTACCCGAAGTCGTTGAACGTGGCCAGGGTCAGCGTGATCTGGCCGTCTTCGCCACCGGCTTCGTCTCCGCTGCCGCCGGCGCAGCCGGCGAGGACGATGGCCGAAGCCGAGAATGCGGCGATTGCCACAGCGCTTCTGCGGAAGGCGCGTGCGTTCACTGTCACTCCTTTGTGTTGTCAGGGTCGTTGTGTTGCAGGACCGGCGCGGAGGGAACCGTGCCGGGTGGTGGTCGTGGGAGCGTTCCCATCGACTGAGACGCCACGCTATGGGATCGCTCCCATGAAGTCAAGGGAGCGCTCCCACGGCTTGGTCACGGTTGCGTCACGGGGGTATGAGCGGCGCTGAGAAACGCCGTGCGCACGGGCCCGTAGACTGGAGGGGACCCCTGCCCGCGACATCCGGCGTTTCGACTCCTCGCTGCGCTCGTCGCTCAACGACCGATAGCTGCGGCCTCCGGCCGCCAGGAGGATCCCGATGCCCACCATCGTCGTCGACGTCATGCCCAAGGCCGAGCTTCTGGACCCGCAGGGGAAGGCCGTCTCCGGCGCATTCGCCCGACTCGGAGTGTCCGACTTCAGCGGCGTCCGCATCGGCAAGCGATTCGAGCTCACCGTCGACGGCGAGGTCACCGGCGAGGTGCTGGCCGAGGCGCAGCGCATCGCCGACGAGATCCTCTCGAACTCCGTCATCGAGGACGTGGTCGGCATCGAGGTCGTGGAATGACCGCCCGCATCGGCGTCATCACCTTCCCCGGTTCGCTCGACGACCGCGACGCGCAGCGCGCGATCGAGATCGCCGGCGGCGAGGCCGTCGCTCTGTGGCACGGCTCGCACGACCTCGACGGCGTCGACGCGCTCGTCCTTCCCGGGGGGTTCAGCTACGGCGACTACCTGCGTGCCGGAGCGATCGCCGCTCTCGCGCCGATCATGGCCGAGGTGAAGGATGCGGCGGCCAAGGGCATGCCCATCCTCGGCATCTGCAACGGCTTCCAGATGCTCGTGGAGGCGCACCTGCTGCCGGGCGGCCTGATCCGCAACGCGCACCAGCAGTTCGTCCGCCGAGACCAGAAGCTGCGCGTCGAGAACAACGACACCGCGTGGACCAGTGATTTCGCCTCCGGCCAGGAGATCGTCATCCCGCTGAAGAACGCCGACGGCGGCTACATCGCCTCGGAGTCCGAGCTCGACCGCCTCGAGGGCGAGGGCCTCGTCGCCTTCCGCTACCTGGGGGTCAACCCCAACGGGTCGCTCCGCGACATCGCCGGCCTCACCAACGAGCGCGGCAACGTGGTGGGCCTCATGCCGCACCCCGAGCACGCCGTCGAGCCCGGCTTCGGCCCCGACACCGCGGCCGCGATGCGGTCGGGCGTCGACGGCCTGTCGTTCTTCACCTCGGCCATCGCGGCCGTCGTGGGTGCCGCGGCCTGAGCCCGCGGCATCCGATTGCTGCTAGACCGTTCCGGCGGGCGGCCACACGCCGATGATGAGCGCCATCACGACGATCGTCACGAGCTCGTGCGCGATGTTGATGACGGTCAGCGACGGGGGTCGGCCCTCGAACGCGTCGTGGGTGACGAAGCGGGCGGCCGTGAAGCCCGCCCACAGGATCACGCCGGTGAGCAGCGCCGCCCAGAGGTAGCTGCCGCCGTAGAAGTGCCACGCGATCGACGAGGCGCCGGCCAGCACCCACGCGGTGATGAAGCTGACGATGACCGTGACGATGATCGGCACGACGGCGGTCGCACCGGGCCGGTCCATGTCGACGTTCGCGAGCTTCGCCCAGCGGGTGCCGAACACCTTCGGCGTGTACCAGATCGAGCCGACGACCATGCTCGACGCCGTCGCGATCAGCACCGCCCAGTAGTTGATCTCGGGAACCACGTCCGCCTCCTCCCGCGCGCCGCGCGGGTCGCGGTCGCCGCTCGACGCGAGCGTAGCGCCGTCCCACGACACCGGCCCTGCACCGCGCCGGTAGCGTGGAGCGGGTGAGCACAGACACCCGCAATCTCGTCGTCAGCGTCCCCACCGAGCAGCTCGCCGCCGATCTCGGCACCCTTCCCGACGGCGTCGAGCTGGTGGTGTGGCCGATGGATGCTGCCGCCCCGCGTGACCGGTTCGACATCGTGGTCCCGCCCTACATGTCGCTGGCGCGGGCCCTCAGTCGGCTCGAGGGCGTAGAGGTGGGCCTCGTGCAGAGTCAGTCGATCGGCTTCGAGGGCGTCGCCGACATCCTGCCGGAGGGCATGGTGTTCGCGAACGCGGCGTCGGTGCACGAGACCTCGACGGCCGAGCTCGCGGTGGGCCTCGCCATCGCGGCGCAGCGACACCTCGACGCGTTCGCCGTCGACACCGCGGCCGGCCGCTGGGCGCCGGTGTTCGCCCAGAGTCTCGCCGACCGCCGCGTGCTGCTGCTCGGCTACGGCGGCGTGGGCAAGGCCGTCGCCGCGCGGCTCGAGCCGTTCGAGATCGAGCTCACCCCGGTCGCGTCGCGCGCCCGGGACGAAGACGGGGTGGCCGTGCACGGCATCGAGGAGCTGCCCGAGCTGCTCCCCCAGGCCGAGATCGTCATCCTCACCCTGCCCGGTGGAGAGGCGACCCAGGGTCTCGTCGACGACGCGTTCCTGTCGGCGCTGCCCGACGGCGCGCTCATCGTGAACGTCGGCCGCGGCACCCTCGTCGACACCGACGCGCTCGTCGACCACGTGCGTCGCGGACGCATCCGCGCCGCGCTCGACGTCACCGACCCCGAGCCGCTCCCCGAGGGGCACGCGCTCTGGGGCCTTCCCGGCGTGCTCATCGCACCGCACGTCGGCGGTGCGTCGAGCGCGATGCGGCCGCGCGTCGCGAAGCTCGTGCGCACCCAGATCGAGCGCCTCGCCGCCGGCGAGCCCCCGATCAACGTCGTCCTCGGCGGCTGATCCGACACGCCTGCGGCACTTTCCGGCCGTTGCTGCGTCGCGCGACGCGGCGGTCGCAGAGAACCGCAGCGGCTGCGTGCGGGCTTCAGCCGGGGGCGTCGCCGGGCCTCACCAGGCCGGTCTCGTACGCGGCGACGACCGCCTGCACGCGGTCGCGCACGCCGAGCTTCGCCAGCAGCCGAGTGACGTGGGCCTTGACCGTCGCCTCACTCAGGTAGAGCTCCTGGCCGATTTCGAGGTTCGAACGCCCGCGCGCGATGCTCAGCCAGATCTCCTGCTCGCGGGGCGTCAGATCGACGGGCGGCTGCGCGTCCGGCGGAGGAGCGCCGAGGTAGCGCTCGATGAGGCGTCGGGTGACGCCCGGCGCCAGCAGTGCCTCCCCCGCCGCGACGGTGCGCACCGCGTCGACGAGCCGCTCGGGCGGCGCGTCCTTCAGCAGGAACCCCGATGCCCCCGCCGCCAGCGCGCGGTAGACGTATTCGTCGAGGTCGAATGTCGTGAGCACCAGCACGCGCGGCGCGTCGGGCTCAGCGGCGATCACGCCTGTCGCCTCGATGCCGTCCATACCGGGCATCCTGATGTCCATCAGCACGATGTCGGGCGCGAGCGCGCGCACCGCGGCGACCGCCTCCTGCCCGTTCCCCGCTTCACCCACCACGTCGAGATCGGCGGCTTCCAGCAGGCCTCTGATGCCCGATCGCACCAGGGCGTGGTCGTCCGCGACGAGTACGCGAATCGCCGCCGGCCCGCCTCCGCCGACGCTCACGACGGCTCACCCACCGGGATCTTCGCCTGCACGAGCCAGCCTCCCTGCGGCGACGGACCGGACTCGAGCGCACCACCGTAAAGGCGTGCCCGCTCGCGCATGCCCGGGAGGCCGCGGCCGCTTCCCAGGACGGGTGCTGAAGCAGCCGACCGAGGCGGGCCGTTCTCGACGCGGACCTCGAGCTCGCGCCCCGAAGAGCAGATCGACACCGCGACATCGGCGAGCGGGGCATGCTTGCGCACGTTCGTCAGCGACTCCTGGACGATGCGGTAGACGGCGAGCGCCGGGCCGTCGGCGAGGTCGGCGGTCGCAGCATCCACTGTCACCGTGCAGAGATGACCGGCCGCCTGGGTCTCGGCGATGAGCTCGGGCAGAGCGGACAGGCCCGGCTGCGGGGCGTACGACGCCTCGTCCTCGCGGAGCACCTCGAGCAGGTGCCGCATCTCGTCGAGCGCGCCCTGCGCCGTCTTCCGGGTGAGGTGCAGATGGGTGCGCGCACGCGCGGGGTCGCGCTCGACGAACTGCTCGGCGGCTGCGGCCTGCAGCGCCACGATCGACAGCGAGTGGGCGACGATGTCGTGCAGCTCGCGCGCGATGCGACGGCGCTCGGATGCTGCCGCCTCGGCGGCGCGCTGCTCGGAGTCGTCGCGGGTGCTCTGCAGCGACAGCGCGCGATGGCGCACGATGCGTCCGGCGGCCCACGTCGAGCCGACGAAGAAGACGAGGAACAGGGTGCCGGCGGTCTCGATCCCGATGGCGCCGAAGTAGCCGAGGAGGTGCGCCGTCAGCATCGCCCCGATCGGCACGATCCCCAGCAGAGCCGCGAGAGGCCACGGCCGGATCCGCTCGGCGACCGTGAACGTCGCCACCAGCAGACTTGGAAAGGGGTTGAACGTGGCGTCGGGTCCGGCGAGCGCCGCGTGAAGCACGAGGGCACCGGCGACGACCAGCATCACCGTCGCCGGAAGCCGGCGGCGCACGGCGAGCGGCAGCGAGATCGCGAGCGCGAATCCGAGTTGCGCGAGCGGGTGGGCCGAGGGCACGAGGAGCGCCTCGAGCACCGCCCAGACGGCGATGGCCCCAGCGATGGCGAGATCCAACGGCGAGGTCCAGGCGCGCCACCCCGCCGAGCCGCCCGCGGCAGCGCGAGTCGCCGACGCCGACGGCGCGGGTCCGGACTGGATGATCACGCTCCGATGCTAGGGGCGGGTGCCGCCGCAGCCGTAGCGACGAAGGTCGACATCCGGGCCGACGAGAGTCGCACGGGCGATGGCCGCGAGTGGGCATCGGATCGCGCCGGAGGGCCTGCTTCGGAGCGACCTGCGGGCGATGCCTGCCCGTGGCCGCCGTCAATAGCTTCGTCTCGTCGCTCCGGAACCCCGGCCCGCGGCAACGACTCGACAGAAAGGCCGGCCATGGCTGCCGTCACCACACCCGTCCCCGCGACCTCCTCGGCCGCTCCGACCTCCTATCCCCGCGAGGGCCGTCTCATCGGCCGGGTGAACAGCCGCCTCGCGGGTGCTGCCGCGCTGGCGGCCGGCATCCTCTCGATCGCCATCGGCACGCTGCAGTTCCTCTTCCCGCAGGACGAGGATCCGGCGATCGACCCGCGCACACGGCTCATCCTGGTGATGTTCACGCTCAGCCTGTGGGCGTTCGCCGTGCTCTTCCTGGGCCTCGCCCGGTACGCGCGCTCGAGCTGGGGATCGTTCGTCGCCGCCACCGGCACTGTGCTCCTGACGCTCGGCACGATCACGAGCGCTGCGAACGGGATCGACCTGGACTTCTTCCCGTTGGTGGCGATGGCCGCCAACGCGCTGTGGCTCGTCGGCGTGGTCGGCCTCACGGTCTCGCTCGTGCGCGCCAAGCAGATGAGCCTGTGGCTCGTCCTGCCTCTCCCGCTCGTGCAGGTGTTCCTGCTGTTCTTCTCGCAGACGGGCGGCGGCGTGCCCGCGGGGCTGTTCGTCACAGCGCTCGGCATCGTGCTGCTCGCCGGTGGGGCACAGTCGCGTGCCCGCCGCCGTGCGGGCCGCTGAACGCACTCGCGAGCTGGGACGGGGTCGGGGCGGATGCCTCGGCCCCGTCTCGCGCGCGAGACCCCCTTCTGTTCTCCGTCGCTCTGGGGTAGACCGGAAGGGACGGACAGTGGTGCGCGATGAACGATTCCCCGAACGATCCCCCGAGTGCAGACCCGCCGCCGAAAGTTGAGCGGCTCACCGCTTCGGCGTGCTGGGAGTACCTGCAGAGCGCCGAATTGGGCCGGCTGGCCGTCGACAACGCCGATGGCGCCCCCGACATCTTCCCGGTGAACTACGTCGCGCACGAGGGCGCGCTGTACATCCGGACGGCGCGCGACGCGAAGCTCGTCCACATCGCGCATCACCCGATGGTGGCCTTCGAGGTCGACGGCGCGACAGGGGACGAGCACTACTGGAGCGTGGTGGTCCGCGGCAAGGCGGAGCGCGTCACGCGCGACGACGAGATCCGCGACAGCGGCGTGCGGCAGCTCGCGTCGTGGAGCCCGACCGCGAAGTTCTTCGTCATGAAGGTCGTGGCGAACACGGTGACGGGCCGGCGATTCCCTCAGCACGCGAGCCGCAGGGACCCCCTCACGGCGTTCGAGGGCGACGCCGCGACGCCGCCGCCCGAGCCGTCGCACCAGCCGCGCGCCGAGCGACCGGCGCCCATCCCGCACTTCACACCGCGTACCGGCGCGAATCCTGTCGTGCCCGATGAGGGACGGCAGCGCTGATGTGATGACGTCAGGCGGTGAAGACCGTGTGCACGTCGCCGACGACCTCGCGACCGCCGAGCGCCGTCAGCTCCATGAGCACCGCGGTGCCCACCACCACGCCGCCCAGCGTCTCGACAAGCTCGTGCGCCGCGACGAGCGTGCCCCCCGTGGCGAGCACGTCGTCGACGAGCAGCACGCGGGTGCCGCCGGTGATGTCATCGTGCGCCTCGATCGCGGCGGTGCCGTATTCGAGCGCGTAGGAGACGGATGCTGCGGGCAGAGGCAGCTTGCCCGCCTTGCGGATCGGCACCAGGCCCACACCGGCCTCCATCGCGACCGCGCCCGCGAGCAGGAACCCGCGCGCCTCGACCCCGGCGACGACATCGAACGACCCTTCGAACGGGGCGATCATCGCGTGGATGACGGTGCGGAGCGCCGAGGCATCGGCGAGCAGCGGCGTGATGTCGCGGAACTGCACGCCCGCTTCGGGGTAGTCGGGGATCGTGCGGATGAGGGATTCGGCGCGGGTGAGGGCTTCGGAGAGCACCCGCCAACCCTACGCCGGGGCCCTGTGCGTCATTCGTTACGAAGGTGTGTAAGCGCTTGCAGTATGCTGGCCGGATGACTTCCGCAGAGACCGTCGAGCGCACGGACGCGTTCCTCACCGCCGTCGGCGGTGAGTGGTGGCGCACCGCCGTCATCTATCAGATCTACCCTCGCTCGTTCGCCGACGCGTCGGGCGACGGCATCGGCGACCTCCCGGGCATCACCTCGCACCTCGACGACCTCGCGCACCTCGGCATCGACGCCATCTGGCTGAGCCCGTTCCAGCGCTCCCCCCAGAAGGACGCCGGCTACGACGTCAGCGACTACTGCGACGTCGACCCGCTCTTCGGCACGCTGGGCGACTTCGACGACATGCTGGCCGCGGCGCATGCGCGCAGCATCCGTGTCATCGTCGATCTGGTTCCCAACCACTCGTCCGACCAGCACGAGTGGTTCCAGCAGGCCCTCGCCGCCGCCCCCCACAGCGCAGAGCGCGCGCGGTACATGTTCCGCGACGGCAAGGGCGAGCACGGCGAACTGCCCCCGAACAACTGGGAGTCGGTCTTCGGCGGCCCGGCCTGGACGCGCGTGGTCGAGGCCGACGGCGCGCCGGGCCAGTGGTACCTGCACCTCTTCGACTCGTCGCAGCCCGACTTCGACTGGTCGAACGCCCAGGTGCGCGAGGAGTTCCGTCGCATTCTGCGCTTCTGGCTCGACCGCGGGGTCGACGGCTTCCGCGTCGACGTCGCCCACGGTCTGGTGAAGGCCGAGGGGCTTCCGGACTACATCCCCGACCCCGAGGCCGGCTCGATGGGCGGCGAAGCCGAGAACGTGCCGTACTGGGGCCAGGACGCGGTGCATGAGGTGTACCGCGACTGGCGCAAGATCCTCGAGGAGTACCAGGGCCACCGTGCCCTCGCCGCCGAGGCCTGGCTGCCGACCGCCGCGCGCACGGCCGAGTGGGTGCGTCACGACGAGATGCACCAGGCGTTCAACTTCCCGTACCTCGAGACGAAGTGGAACGCCGCCGACCTCCGTGAGGTCATCGACGTGTCGCTCGACGCGTTCCCCGGCGTCGGCGCGCCCTCGACGTGGGTGCTGTCGAACCACGACGTCGTCCGCCACGCGTCGCGCCTCGCGCTGACCGCCGAGAACCCGCAGGGTCACGGCATCGGTCCGGACTCGCCCGGCCAGCCGATCCCCGAGGTGGGCCTCGCCCGCGCCCGCGCGGCGACCACGCTCATGCTCGCGCTCCCCGGTTCCGCCTACCTCTACCAGGGCGAGGAGCTCGGCCTCCCCGAGGTCATCGACATCCCCGGCGACGCCCGTCAGGACCCGACGTGGTTCCGCACCAACGGCGAGCGGTACGGCCGCGACGGCTGCCGCGTGCCGATCCCGTGGAACGCGGATGCCCCGGCCTACGGCTTCAACGAGACCGGTGCGTCGTGGCTGCCCCAGCCGGCCGAGTGGGCGACGCTCGCGCGCGACGCGCAGACCGGTGTCGAGGGCTCGACGCTCGAGCTGTACCGCACGCTGCTCGCTGAGCGCCGGGCACGGTCGCTGGGCGCCGGTTCGCTGGAATGGATCGACGGATACGGAACGGATGCTGTCGCATTCCGCAACGGGAATGTCACCGTCATCGCGAACACGGGCTCCACGCCGATCGCGCTTCCGGGCGGTATCGTGATCGCGTCGAGCGGTCCGGTCACGGACGCGGAGCTCCCGGGCGACACGACGGTCTGGCTCGAAACGGTCTGAGCCGCAGCATCCACTCCCCTTCGAGCCTCGGCCCGGGCGGGCAGCGCGTGAATCAAGAAGGAGCGTGACGACGTGGTCAGCATCGACGAGGTCGCCCGCGCGGCGGGTGTCTCGACGGCGACCGTCTCACGCGCGCTCAGCGGGCGCGGCCACGTCTCGGCGGGTGCGAAGGCGAAGGTCGAGGAAGCCGCGAAGAGCCTCGGCTACGTCGTGTCGGCGTCGGCGTCGAGTCTCGCCTCGGGGCGCACGCGCAACATCGGCGTGCTGGTGCCGTTCCTCGACCGCTGGTTCTTCTCGACGGTGCTGAGCGGTATCGCGTCGGCGCTGATGCGCCGCGGGTACGACATCACACTGTACAGCCTCACCGCCGACCGCGGCGAGCGCCACGACGTGTTCGACACGTTCCTGCGGCGCCAGCGCGTCGACGGGGTCATCGCGATCTCGCTCGAGCTCGGCCAGGAGGAGACCGAGCGGCTCGTCGAGCTCGACCTGCCGGTGATCGCGATCGGCGGCCCGAACCCGTTGCTCACCACCCTCACGGTCGACGACGTCGCCGTCGCACGGCTCGCCACCGAGCATCTGCTCGCGCTCGGCCATCGCCGGATCGCGCACATCGGCGCGAGCCCCGAGTTCGACATCGACTTCCACATCCCGACGCAGCGGCGGCAGGGGTTCGAGCTGGCGCTGGCCGACGCCGGCATCGAGGTCAGCCCGTCGCTGTTCGAGCCCGCCGACTTCACGATCGAGGGCGGCTTCCGCGCCGCGAAGCAGCTGCTCGGCAAGCCCGGCAACCGGCCGACCGCGATCTTCGCCGCCTCCGACGAGATGGCGATCGGAGCGCTCCTGGCCGCCCGCGAGCTCGGCTACCGCGTGCCCGAAGACCTCTCGGTCATCGGCATCGACGGTCATGAGCTCGGCGAGTTCTTCCGGCTCACCACCGTCGACCAGTTCCCCCTCGGCCAGGGCGAGCGCGCCGCCGACGCGATCCTCGAAGCCCTGGAGTCGACGGATGCCGAGACTCCGACGCACCGTCCGGGCGAGCTGCCCTTCGAACTCATCGTGCGCGGCTCGACCGCCCGCCTCCCCCAGTAGCCCCGCCGGCCCGGCCTCGCGTCGCCCCGCCGGCCCCCTGCTCACCTGTCACAAATGGCCGTCGACCGCGACACTTCGTGACAGGTGAGCGCCACCACCCCAGCCCCCCTCCCTGCTCACCTGTCACAAATGGTCGTCGGCCGCGACACTTCGTGACAGGTGAGCAAGGAAGGGGGCGGCCTGACGGGCGCCGAACTCCCTTCGTTAGGCTCGACGGCATGACCCTCGACCTCGAAGCGATCTACGTCGATCTGCACCGGCACCCGGAGCTGTCCTTCCAGGAGACCCGCACGGCGGGGGTGATCGCGCAGCACCTGACCGCGCTCGGCCTCGAGTTCGAAGAGGGGATCGGCAAGACCGGCGTCGCGACGTCGATCCGCAATGGCGAGGGCCCGGTCGTGTGGCTGCGCGCCGACATGGACGCCCTGCCGGTGCCCGAGCAGACCGGGCTCGAGTACGCGAGCACGGCGCGCGGCACCGACCCGGCCGGCAACGACGTGCCGGTGATGCACGCGTGCGGCCACGACATGCACGTCACCGCGCTCCTCGGCGCTCTCGAGCGCCTCGTCGCCACCAGGGACGAGTGGTCGGGCACGATCGTCGCCGTCTTCCAGCCCGCCGAGGAGTACGGCGCGGGCTCGCAGGCCATGATCGCCGACGGCGTGCTCGACCGCTTCCCGAAGCCCGACATCGTGCTCGGCCAGCACGTCACCCCGCTGCCCGCGGGCACCATCGGCGTGCGCAGCGGCACGCAGATGGCCGCATCCGACGGCATCACGGTCACCCTGCTGGGTCGCGGCGGCCACGGCTCGCGCCCGCAGGCGACGATCGACCCGGTCGTGATGGCCGCCGCCACGGTCATGCGCTTGCAGACGATCGTGTCGCGCGAGGTCGACCCGCGCGACGTCGCCGTCGTGACCGTCGGCTCGATCCACGCGGGGCTCAAGAACAACATCATCCCGGCGGAGGCGAAGCTCGAGCTGAGCCTGCGCTACCCCGATGACGAGGCCCGTGCCCGCGTGCTCGAGAAGGTCGAGCGGATCGTGCGCGCCGAGGCGCAGGCCTCGGGCGCCGAGGAGCCGCCGGTCATCGTCACCGACCACACCCTCCCGCCGACGATCAACGACGCCGAGGCCACCGCGCGCCTGACCGCTGCCTTCGACAGGGCGTTCGGGGACGGCACCGTGATCGACCCGGGCATGTTCACCGGCAGCGAGGACGTCTCGTGGTTCGCCCGCGAAGCCGGCGTGCCGCTCGTCTTCTGGTTCTGGGGCGGCGTGGATCCGCAGAAGTTCGCGGAGGCGCTCGCGGCGGGCACGGTCGAGCGCGACATCCCGACCAACCACTCGCCGTTCTTCGCCCCGTTGCTCCAGCCCACGCTGACCCGGGGCGTCGACGCGCTGGCGGTCGCCGCACGCGAGTTCCTGGGGGCGCCGGCAGCGTAGGCGGTCGACGGATGCTGCGGCCCGCAGCATCCGTCCCGTTCGAGCTTCACGCGGACTCGGCGACGGCGCGCGCGTCTTCGGCGTCGAGCAGCCGCTGGAGCCCGGCGAAGTCGCGCATGAGGATCCGCGCCAGGACGAACGTGGGCAGCAGCGCGACCAGTCGCAGCCAGCCCGCGACGTCGCCCCCGTAGTCGGCGTGCACGCGGGTGCCGCCGTCCTCGGGTGCGCAGGTGTACTCGACACGCGAGTTCCACGGCGACGTGGAGTGCCAGACCACCCGCACCTCCGGCTCGACGACCTCGAGCACGTCTTCGAAGCGGACGCGGAACGGGCCGAGAATGCGGTCGACCGCCGACCAGCGGCTGCCCACGCTCGCCGGCCCGTCGCCGACCCGCCGCCGCATCTCGACCGCGGGCGCCCAATCCGGCCAGGTCGCCGGGTCGGCGAAGTGCGGGAACACGCGGGCGGGCGGATGCTCGAGGTGCACGTCGAGCGTCACTTGTCGCCACATGGCGGTCACACCATCGCCGGCACGGGGCGATCGGGGTAGAGCTCCCGCATCGCCCGGTCGTACTGCCGCTTCATGAGCAGCAGATACAGCAGCCGGATCGGCGCGGGCAGGTTCTCGCGCATCCACTCGTCGCGCTCGCCCTCGGGCACGCTGGCGAGCAGCAGGCCGAGCTGGAGCGACATGATGTCTTTCCCCAGCTCCTTGCGGTGCGCCATGAGCTCTGCACGCGTGTGCTCCTCCATCCAGTCCCACTCCTGCTGGGAGAGGACGGCGCCCGCCACCGGGAGGATGTCGTCCTCCTCCTGCCTGAGGTGCGCCGCGAGGGTGTCGCGAAGATGCTCGATGTCGTGGGCGAACGCATCGCGGAGCCCGGCATCGGCGGTCCGGAGCCAGGGCTCGAGCTGCGGCTCGATCCGGTCGAGCTGGGAGGCGACCTCGGCGTGCTGCGCACGCATCTGGTCGACGTGCAGTGCGCACCCGGGATCGCGCGTGACCAGCTTGTCCCACAGCGCGACGTCTTCGGTGTGGTGGTGCATGTGCAGGGCGTAGAAGTCGAGGTGCGCATACCGGCCGACGACAGCGGCGCGCTCCACATCGCCCGGCGGGACCCCCCGGACGAGCTGCGGCAGCTCGCTGTAGAGCCAGCGGAAGATCCTGTGCACGAGGATCAGCCCCGACGTGTCGCAGCCGGGCTCCTGCCCCTCGGGCATGGATCCGGATGAGGGCAGTCTCGCAGCCATATCGCACCCCCGATCCCCGCACCTCGTCGGCGGTGACGACCCCAGGCGGTGATCAGCCGGATTCTACTCCCGGACCCCTTCGCTCCGCAGTCCCCCGCCCGCACCGCCGAGCTCGCCGAAACAGGGGAATCGCGCCGAAACCGAGGACCACGCCGCCGGTCTCAGCGGAAACGCCCTGCCTCGACGATCCTGGGCGAGACCGCGCTTCACTGAACGCGGCTGGCGCCCGGGGGCGCAGCATCCGGTTCCTCCAGGTCCCGCGCGTCGGCGAGACGCTGGCCCGAGGCGAGACCGGGGAGGCCGCGGTGCCCGGTGGTGGTCAGCGCCAGCACGATCGACACCACCGCGAGCACGGACGCGACGAACGCCCACGCGCCCGGGAGCGCGTTGAGCGCGAGGAAACCCCCGATGCCGGTGGCGAACCGGAGGAAGCGCGCGAGCCCCACGGGAAGCGGGCCGCCGGTGAAGCGGAGCTGCACGGCGTGGTCGCCGATGGTGCCGCCGGTCGCGAGCGTCACCACCAGCCACACGACGATCGGCACGGCGGAGCCGATGAGGCTCGCCGCCGAGCCGTCGCGCACCGCCGCGTCGGCGCCGAGCAGGTACAGCACGAGCTGCACCGCGACGACGACCGTGAGGCCGAGCACCCAGGCGGCGAGCGCGTCGCACAGCATGCCGA
>DATEOM010000353.1:0-3280 GCA_035274105.1 Microbacterium sp. | reverse complement strand
GGCCGCGATGTACCACACCGAGCCGGCCGACGCGGCGGCCCGCATCGTCGAGGCGACGATCCGCCGGCGTCCGCGGACGATGATCGGCCGCGAGGCGCGCCTGGTCGACGTGCTGGCGCGCGTCACGCCGACGCACTACTGGGCGCCGATGCGCCGCCCGCTGCGCGACGCGATCGACACCACCACGCCGGTGCGCTGACGCCGGCGCGTATATCAAGCGCCGCGGACCGAATCAACCCACTGCGTGGGCCTCGACCTCGCGCGTACCGTCGATGTCATCCCTCATGAGAGGAGAGATCGATGGGATTCATGGAAGACGCGAAGGAGACGGCCAAGGCCGTCGGCGAGAAGATCCAGGACGCGTGGGAAGACACCACCGATCGAGTCGGAGACAAGGTCGACGAGATGAAGGCTGATGCCGAAGTCAAGAAGGCCGAAGCGGAGCGCGACTCGGTGAAAACGCGCAACGACATCAAGGAAGACCTGCGCGACAACTGATCCGCAGACCGATGAAAGCGGAGCCGACCGGGGGGCCGGCTCCGCTTTCGCTGTGTCGCGGGTGCGCGAGACTCAGTCGCGGGTGCGCGAGACTCAGTCGATCGCGGCGATGCGCCAGGAAGCGGTGACGGATGCCTCGGGCTCGATGACGATGAGCCCCGCGTCGTAGTCGTACGACCCGGCGTTGAATGCGTCGGGTGCGCACGTCATCGGCTCGACGGCGAGACCGAGGCGGCTCTGCGCGGCGTCGGGCTTGTCGGCGGTGTGGATCTGCACCCACGGGCACGCGGCATCCCACGTCATCTCGACACCCGAGCCCGCCGCATCCGTGACGCGCACCGTGGCGTTGCCGTCGGCGTCGCGGATGAGGCCCGAGTAGGCGTGGTCGATCTCGGCGGTGCCGATCGCGCGCGGCGAGCGGAAGTCGAAGCGCTGCGGGTCGTCGGTGTCGACCGGCACCAGGTCGGTGGGGATGAGGCGGTCCGGCGTGACGGCGAGCACCTGGGCGGCGGGCAGCTCGAGCGTCCAGGCGTCGACACGGCCGTCGCCGGCGACGAGGTACGGGTGCGGGCCGGTGCCCCACGGGGCGGGCTCTTCGCTCTCGTTGTGCGCCGTCACCGACTGCGTCAGGCCGTCGGGGCCGAGCGAGAACGTCGTCGTGACCACGAGGCGCCACGGGAAGAACGTCTGCGGCTGGATGACCGCGGCGAGGGTCACGTGGTCGGGACCCTTGTCGATCGCCTCGAAGTCGAGCCACACCGCCAGGCCGTGCAGCGCGTGCGAGCGTGCGGGCTCGGTGAGCGGCAGCTGGAAGTCGCGGTCGCCGAACGAGTACTTTCCGTCGACGACGCGGTTGGGCCATGGCGCGAGCGTCGCACCGCGATGCGCAGGGCGCACCTGGTCGGCCTCGAACGGCACGACGAGGTCGCGGCCGCGATAGGTGAGCGAGCGGAGCGTCGCACCGACGCTCGCCACGACGGCTTCGTAGTCGCCGGCGCGGAGGGCGTGCTGGGTTCCGGATGCGGGGGGACGTGCCATGAGGGCTCCTTGCGGGTCGGGGATGCCGCCACCCAGAGTAGCGGCGAGTCTCGGGGGCTTCGAACCCGGTGATGGCGGCTCTGGGCGCCTCGAACCGAGGGATTCGCGCCGAGACCGAGGGCGACGCCCCCGGTCTCGTGCGGAATCCCCGGTCTCGACGAGACCGGGGATTCCGGGCCGGGGTCAGAAGCCCTGTGCCAGGCGGTAGTACGCCTGGTTCCAGCGGAGCTCCCGCTGGAACCCGCGGACCGTGGTGTCGTCGTCGATCACGACGAGCTCGGTGGCGGCGATGTCGGCGAAGTCGCGGAACACCTCGATGCCGACCGCGGTCGTCATGACGGTGTGGTGCGCCGCGCCGGCGGCGAGCCAGCACGCGGCGCTCGTCGCGAAGTCGGGCGCGGGCTTCCACACCGCGCGGCCGACCGGCAGCTTCGGCAGATCGGGGGCGTCGACGTTCTCGACGACGTTGGCGACGAGGCGGAAGCGGTCGCGCATGTCGCTCATCGCGACGACGAGCGCGGGGCCGGGGTCGGCGGTGAAGACGAGGCGCACCGGGTCGTCCTTGCCGCCGATGCCGAGCGCGTGCACCTCGAGGCGCGGCTTGGCGGTCGTCAGCGACGGCGACACCTCGAGCATGTGCGCACCGAGGATCCGCTCGCTGCCCGGCACGAGGTCGTAGGTGTAGTCCTCCATGAGGCTCGCTCCGCCGGGCAGGCCCGCACCCATCACGTTGGCGACGCGCACCAGGATCGCCGTCTTCCAGTCGCCCTCGGCGCCGAAGCCGTAGCCCTCGGCCATGAGGCGCTGCACCGCGAGACCGGGCAGCTGCTTCAGCGCGCCGAGGTCCTCGAACGAGGTCGTGAAGGCGCCGAAACCGCCCTCCTCGAGGAACGAGCGCAGGCCGAGCTCGATCGCCGCACCGTCGCGCAGCGACTGGTGGCGGTCGGCGCCCGGCAGGAGCTCGTCCGCGACGTCGTACTCGGCGAGGTAGGTCTCGACGAGCGCGTCGACGTCTTTTTCGGAGGCAGCCTCGACCGCAGCGACGAGCTCGTTCACGCCCCACGTGTTGACCTGCACGCCGAATCGCAGCTCTGCCTCGGTCTTGTCGCCCTCGGTGACCGCGACGTAGCGCATGTTGTCGCCGAAGCGTGCGAGCTTGAGCGAGCGCGAGGCTGCCCAGCCGGCGGCGGCGCGCTGCCAGTCCTCGACCTGCTGCAGCACGGCCGGGTTCGACACGTGGCCGACCACCGTCTTGCGCGCGACGCCGAGGCGCGTCTGGATGTACCCGAACTCGCGGTCGCCGTGCGCGGCCTGGTTGAGGTTCATGAAGTCGAAGTCGATGTCGGCCCACGGCAGCTCGAGGTTGGCCTGAGTGTGCAGGTGCAGCAGCGGCTTCTGCAGCGCGTCGAGACCGGCGATCCACATCTTCGCGGGGCTGAACGTGTGCATCCACGCGACGACGCCGATGACCTCGTCGCGGGCGTTGACGTCGAGGGCGAGGCGGCGGATCGAGTCGGAGTCCTTGAGAACGGGCTTCCACACGACCTTGACGGGAAGGCCTTCCAGCCCGGCGGCGACGGCCTGGGACTGCTCGGCGACCTGGCGGAGGGTCTCTTCGCCGTACAGGGTCTGGCTGCCGGTGACGAACCAGATCTCGTACGCGTCGAGCGAGGTGGACAGGGGGGTGCGGGTCATCGTGGGGTCCTTCGTGGGTCAGAGGGCGGAGACGGCGGCGGCTTCGACG
>DATEOM010000352.1:0-7446 GCA_035274105.1 Microbacterium sp. | reverse complement strand
GTCGCCGTGCACTGCACGCACGCGGGCTTCGTGTAAACCGTGATCGCCATGTCGATTCCGTCTCCTCAGTGCTTCCCCCGGTGGCATCCGGTGCTCTTTGCCGGTAGTCCCCCCACCGGGAGTCCAATACTACATATGGGTACCGACATTCGATAGCACCACAAGGGCTAGTAGTTACATCGGTGTGATTTTCCACCGTTCTCCCCATGTACAACACAGGTTGTCCACGGATTCATCCACAGCCACAGGGGTCTGGAAAAGGCCGGGATGACGGGGCTTTCGGACGCCACGGCCGCATCCGTCCACAGCGCGACGCTAGCTGCGGCCTCCGACATCGGATTCGCCTGTGGAGAACCCGCCCGGCGTGTCGCGGGCGTGTCGCGCGGAGCCGGGAGCGCCGACGCCCGAGATGCGGCCATGCCAGGACGTCCACCGGCGTACCGTAACGTTGTCTGGTGCCCGGCTACCGCGAACTTCTGCGAACTCCCGGGGTCGCCCGCATCATCGCGGCGCAGCTGACCGCACGCTTCCCCAACGGGATGATCAGCCTCGTGATCCTCCTCCACATCGAGGGGATCACCGGGTCGTACGGCGCCGCCGGTGTCGTCCTCGCGGCGGTGTCGATCGGCCAGGCCCTCGCGGGCCCCGTCACCAGCCGCTGGATGGGCCGCTGGGGCATGCGCAGGGTCCTCACCCTCACGACCGCGGTGGCCGCAGCATCCCTGACCGCCATCGCCCTCCTCATCGCCCCGGTGCCCGTGTACATCGTGCTCGGGTTCATCGCGGGCGCCGCGACGCCGCCGATCGTCGCGGCGGTGCGCACCATCTACGCGAAGATGGTCAACTCCACGCAGCTGACGGCGCTCTACTCGCTGGACGCCTCGCTGCAGGAGTTCATCTGGATCCTCGCCCCGGTGCTCATCACCTTCGTCGCGACGCAGGCCGGCACCGTCGTCGGCTTGATGCTGGTCGTGGTGATCCTGGTGGCGGGCGGCGCCTGGTTCATCCTCTCCCCCGAGGTCGGGCGCGTGCGCATCCCGCGCAGCAAGCGCTCGTTCGGAAAGGTGCTCACCCGCCCGCCGATCCTGCTCGCGACGGTCATCGGCTTCCTCCTCATCGGCTCGTTCGCGGCCGTCGAGGCGAGCGTGGTGGCGACGTTCGACCACGGCGGGCTCGAGGCGGGACTCGTGCTCGCTGTCTTCTCCATCGGCAGCCTCGCCGGCGGTCTCACCTTCGGACACCTGCCGATGGGCCGGTGGGCCATGGCGCGGCGCTTGACGGTCGTGGCCATCGGACTCGCGCTCACGGCGCTGTGGGTCAACGTGTGGTGGATCGGCGCCACTCTCTTCTTGGCCGGGATCGGCATCGCACCGGCGCTCGCCGTGCTCTCGGCGGTCACCACCGCGAGCGTCAAGTTCAGCGACACCGCCGAGGCGTTCGGGTGGGTCGGCACGGGCCAGCTCATCGGCGCGGCGGCAGGCTCCGCCGTCGCCGGCATCCTCATCGACGGCCCGGGCGGCATCACGGCCGCGTACACGGCCGCCGCCGCGTTCTGCGGGCTCGGCCTGCTCGTCGCCATCGTGTTCGCGCGCGGGCTGCCCGACCTGCGCGTGCGCGGCGCGAGCCCCATCCCCGACACCGAGCCGGTGACGACGATCGGCTGAGCCGATGCGCCACGCATAGGCGGGTCAAAGACGTCGCATAGCCGCGAGCGCTCTACTCGGAGCATGAACACCGACGACTCCACCGCCCGTCGCGATCGCGAGTGGCTCGACGCCGACGGCAATCCGATCGACGAGGACCACCGCGGCCTCGTCTACGACATCCGCACGCTCGTGAACCGGCGCCGCGCGCTGGGCATCTTCGGCGGCGTGGCGCTGACGAGCCTGCTCGCCGCCTGCGGCGCCACGGACGACACGGATGCTGCGGCCACGCCGTCGTCGACGGGCTCCGCGACACCGAGCACGACGCCCTCAGCCGCCGCGACCACCGAGGCCGAGGCATCCGTCCCCCTCGACGAGGTGCCCGACGAGACGGCGGGGCCCTACCCGGCCGACGGGTCGAACGGCGTCGACGTGCTCGACGACTCCGGCATCGTGCGGGCCGACATCCGCTCGAGCTTCGGGTCGTCGACGACGGTCGCCGAGGGTGTGCCGCTCACGATCGCGCTGACCGTGAGGGATGCCGCGACCGAAGCCGCACTCGCGGGGCGCGGCGTTTACCTGTGGCACTGCGACCGCGACGGCAGCTACTCGCTGTACAGCCGCGGCGTGGAGAACGAGAACTACCTGCGCGGCGTGCAGCAGACCGATGCGAACGGGACGGTCACCTTCAACTCGATATATCCGGCGTGCTACTCGGGTCGCTGGCCGCACATCCACTTCGAGGTGTACGACGACATCGCCACGGCCGTCGCGAGCGGGCCGATCGTGAAGACGAGCCAGATCGCCCTTCCGCCCGAGACGAACGACGCCGTGTACGCGACGAGCGGCTACGAGCAGAGCGTGCGCAACGCGTCGCAGGTGTCGCTGCAGAGCGACAACGTGTTCCGCGACGACGAAGCCGTCCACCAGCTCGCCAGCATGTCGGGCTCGGTGGCGACGGGATACACCGCCGCGCTCACCATCGGCGTGTAGCCGCCCTCACGCGAGCCGGCGCAGCAGTTCGAGCAGGGCGAGCGCGTAGGCGTCGGCGGGTTCGGGGTGTTCGAACACCCGCCGGTCGCCGCCCACCACGATCTCGACCTCGTGGTTGTCGGGCAGCCGACGGAGCGACCGGAACGCACCCCGCAGGAGTTCGCGCAGCTGATGCTCGTGGGGCAGCCACAGCGCGTCCTCGAGCGCGACGGAATCCAGCGCCCACTCGGTCGTGCCGTTGAAGGCCAGGATGCGCCCCGTCGGGTACTCGCGCGGCTCGACGGTCATCTCGCTCACGGTGAAGACGTCCGCCTCGAACTCCGGCTCGTCGAGCTGGAAGCGATCGCCCGAGCGCGGGTGCCACACCAGGCCCGCGTCGCGCAGCGCCAGCGCCAGTTCCGTCGAGATCACGACACCATTCTGGCGCGCGCAGCCGCTCAGGCGGCGATGGCTGTCATCGGCGGCGCTTCGCCGGTATGGCCCGCGAGCGCCCCGTCGGACCAGTCCAGGACGATCCCCCGGCTCGACGTGGCCTCGTTGGCCAGCTGTCGCAGGTACTCCGCATCGAGGGTCTCGGGTTCCGCATTCTCGAAGACGAATCGCAGCGGAATGGACGGCTGCATCCACAGCGAGGTGCGCCCTTCCCCCTCCTCGCCGCCGTGGCGCCAGGTGAGCAGGAAGCTCTCGCCGCGTCGCAGCTTGGTCGCGGCGACCACCTTCACATGCGCCAGCACGTGGTCGGGAATCTCGGCGGGACGGGCATCCGCTCCGTAGTACAGGTGGGCCATCTCTCTTTCCTCCTCGTGTGGCGGCGGCCTATCGACCACCATCTGTCAATCTCAGTAAATATGTATCACAGCAGATGTGTAATCCACTAGATGTCACATCATCGAATGCAGTACGGTAGGGCGCATGCCCCAGAACGTCGTACGCCACGAGGGCGAGCACCTCTACGCGAAGCAGCCGCAGTCGGAGGCCGGCCGGCAGCTGAGCGAGGCCATCCTGCATCTCCGGCGCGCCGAGCGGCACCAGTCCGACCGGGCGTTGCGCTCGTCGGGGCTCTCGAACCTCGACCTCACGGCGCTCCGCTACCTGGTCCAGGGCATGCGCGACCAGCGCGACCTCGGGCCCAAAGACCTCATCGTGATGCTCGACACCTCGAGCGCGACGGTCACCAACGTGGTCGAGCGACTCGTCGCCCGCGACTACGTCCGGCGCGTGCAGCACCCCACCGACCGGCGCGCGCACTACCTCGTGCCCACCGATGAGGCCGTGCAGCGCGTCGACGAGGCGTTCACGGCGCACCACTCCGCGATCGTCGACGTCATCGACCGGCTCTCCGACGACGAGGCCGAGGTCGCCGCAACCGTGCTCGCGCGGATCACCGACGCGCTCGACACGCCGTCGACGGAGGAGCCCCCGCGGCGCCCGTAGGCTGAGCGCATGCCCGCCCCCGTCACCCTCCCCCGCCTGTCGTGGGGCTCGACCTCCGCCGAGCGCCGCGCCCTGCTCATCCATGGTCTCGGCTCGAACGGGGCGCTCATGTGGCGCTACGGCACAGCCCTCGCAGCGGCCGGCTGGCAGGCGGATGCCGTCGACCTGCGCGGACACGGCACGGCCCCGCGCACGCTCGACTACACGCTGGCCGCCTACGCCGCGGACGTCGCGGCGGCGCGTCCGGAAGGGGCCGGCCCGTGGGACCTCGTGATCGGCCACTCGCTCGGGGGCGCAGCATCCGTTCTCGCCGCCGCGGACGATTCCTCGTGGACCCGCCGCCTCGTCCTCATCGACCCGGCGATCTCGCTCACCGACCACGATCGCGACATCGTGCGCGACAGCCAGACCCGCTCGTTCGACGATCCGTCGCAGGCGGCGGTGCGGGCGGAGCACCCGCACTGGCACCCGCAGGACATCGAGCTGAAGGCTCTGTCGGCGCAGCAGGCGAGCCGCTGGGCGGTCGAGCAGACGAGCGCGCAGAATCCGGAATGGGACGTGACGGATGCTGCGCTCCGCATCGCCGTGCCGACGCACGTGGTCGCGTCCGACCCGGCGGTGTACTCGATCTTCCGCGGCAAGCCGGCCGAGGCCGCCGTCGCGCCGAACCCGCACTTCTCGGTCTCGGTGGTCGCCGACGCCGGCCACTCACCCCACCGCGACCGGCCGGAGGCCACGATCGAGGCGCTGTTCGCCGCACTCGCCTGAGCCGGCGACCGCGGCCGGCGCCTATTGAACTGTGATCTCGACGCCCTGGCCGACGTCGATGACCACGCCGACGAACGTGGGCAAGCTGTCCGCCAGTGATTCGCGCAGTTCGTCGACCGCCGGCGTGTCGCCGTCGTCGGTGGTGATCGCGACCGTCGCGGTCGCACCCGACCACTGCACCCCGTACACCCGGGCCCCGTCGTCGGCGGCGAGCCATTGGGTCGCAGCATCCTGGATCGCGACCGACCACCGCGCCAGCGCCACCGAGACCGCGGAGTTCACCGCGAGCGGCAGGGCGATGACCACCGCGAGCACCGTGACGATGACGTAGGCGCGACGCCGGTTGGCGACCGGCGACGAGCCGGGATCGCGCGCGTACCCGGCCAGCGTGAAGACGATGCTGCCGGCGATCACGAGGGCGACGACGTTGGAGAGGAACAGCCACAGCGCGCCGAGCGCGTCGGCCCAGAGCCCCTGCCCGGCGCACACGCCGACGACGCCGAGCGGCGGCACGAGCGAGATCGCGATCGCGACGCCGGGGAGGATGGCGCTGAGGTCTCTCCGGCACATCGCGAAGCCGCCCGCGAAGCCCGTGGCGAGCGCGGCGACCAGGTCCATGAAGCTCGGCGAGGTGCGGCCGAGCACCTGCGAGTTGGTCTCGAGACTCTCGGGCGTGGCGACGAACAGTGAGAATGCCAGCCCCAGCACGATCACGATCGCGAGCCCGACCAGCACCCACAGGATCGAGCGCACCACCAGGCTGAGATGCCCGGTGACGATTCCGAGCCCGATCGCGAGGATCGGCGTGCCGAGCGGCGCGATGATCATCGCGCCGATGACGGTGGCGGTGGAGTCGGTCAGCACGCCCGCGATCGCGATGATCCCCGCCAGCGTGAGCATGATGAGGAAGCCGCTGCGCTTGCCCGCGCGGTCGCCCGAGCCGAGGTCGAGCGCCTCGGTCACCTCGGCCGCGGTCTGCCGCTGCGTCGGCGGGATGAGCGTCTGGAGCACCTCCGAGAGCGTCGCCATGCGCACATCATCGCGTAAGAATGGCGTGGTGGCGTCCTTCGAACCGAGTGAGATCCTGACCGACGAGCTGCTGGAGCGCTTCCGCGCCCGGGCCGCGGTCCACGACCGCGAGAACACCTTCCCCGACGACGACCTGGCAGACCTGAAGGATGCCGGCTACCTCGCCATCCTCGTGCCGGAAGAGCTCGGCGGGTCGGGTCTGGGGCTGGCCGAGGCATCCGTCCTCCAGCAGCGCCTCGCGGGCGCCGCCCCCGCGACGGCCCTCGCGATCAACATGCACCTGGTGTGGACGGGCGTCGCGAAGGTGCTCGCCGACCGTGGCATCGACGCGCTGCGCTTCGTGCAGGAGGGCGCGGCGGCCGGCGAGGTGTTCGCGTTCGGGATCAGCGAGGCGGGCAACGACCTGGTGCTCTTCGGCAGCGGGACGGATGCTGCGCCCCTGCCCGACGGCGGATACTCGTTCACCGGCACCAAGATCTTCACCTCCCTCGCGCCGGTGTGGACGCAACTGGGGCTGCACGGACTCGACACCTCGTCGGAGGACCCGCGGATGGTCTACGCGTTCGTGCCGCGCTCCGAGGTGCAGGCCGGTCGCGTCGTCGTGCGCGACGACTGGGACACGCTCGGCATGCGCGGCACGCAGTCGCGCACGACAGAGCTGCGCGACGCCGTGGCGCCCGCCGACCGGATCGTGCGGCGGCTCGCTCCGGGCCCCAACCCCGACCCGCTCGTCTTCGGCATCTTCAGCGTGTTCGAGATCCTCCTGGCGTCGGTGTACACGGGCATCGCGCGGCGCGCACTCGAGCTGGCGGTCGGCGCCGCCGGCAGGCGCACGTCCAAGCGCACGGGCAAGGCGTACAGCCAGGATCCCGACATCCGCTGGCGCATCGCCGACATGGCGCTCGCCTACGACGCCCTCCCGCCGCAGGTCGATGCGCTCGCCCGCGACGTCGACGCCGTCGCTGACCACGGGCCGCAGTGGTTCTCGCTGCTCGCGGGCCTCAAGCACCGGGCGGTGACGGCCGCGAAGCAGATCGTCGACGAGGCCGTGCTCGTCGCCGGCGGGTCGTCGTACTTCTCGGCGAACGAGCTCAGCCGGCTCTACCGCGATGTGCTGGCGGGGCTCTTCCATCCCTCCGACCCGGAATCGGCCCACTCGACCGTCGCGACGGCGTGGCTCGGGCCGCTCGAGGACTGACCCATGACGCTGACGCCGACCCCACCCCGTCTCCTGAGCCCCGCCGACCAGGAGCGCCGCCGGGCGCTGCGCACGATGAAGGGCGTGGCGCTCGGCGCGCTCGTCTTCATGGCGGTGCTGTTCGCCTTCTCGTTCGCGTTCCAGCAGGACGTGCCGGCCCTCGCCTATGTGCGCGCCGCCGCCGAGGGAGGCATGGTCGGCGCGCTCGCCGACTGGTTCGCGGTGACGGCGCTGTTCCGGCATCCGCTCGGGATCCCCATCCCGCACACCGCGATCATTCCCAGTCGCAAGGACGAGATCGGCCGTACCCTCGGCGAATTCGTCGAGACCGAGTTCCTGCGCGCCGACGTCGTGCGCACGAAACTCGACCAGACCCGGATC
>DATEOM010000351.1:0-3024 GCA_035274105.1 Microbacterium sp. | reverse complement strand
GGTGCGTCGCCGCAGCGGGTGCTCGTGATCGGCGCATCCGGTGGGGTGGGCACGTTCGCCGTGCAGCTCGCGGCGGGGCGCGGCGCCGAGGTGTGGGCGCTGTGCGGGGAGCGCAACCTCGAGGTCGTGCGAGGTCTGGGTGCCGCGGAGGCGTTCGACTACCGCGCGGTGCAGCCGGGGTCGCCCGAGCTCGGAGAGGGGCGGTTCGACGCCGTCATCGACATCGCGGGCACCGCACCGCTGCGCGCTCTGCAGCGGCTGGTGCGCGACGGCGGGCGGGTCGTGCTGGTGTCGGGTGAGGGCGGACGCGTACTCGGTCCGATCGGGCGGCTCGCCGCGGCATCCGTCCTCTCGATCGGGTCGAAGCGGGCGATCCGCCCGCTCGCCGCCGTGGCGAAGTCCGACGTGCTCGCACGGCTGATCGAGCTCGCGGCAGCGGGGAGCCTGCGCCCGCCCATCGAGCGCACCTTCGCGTTCGCACAGGCCCGCGAAGCGCTCGCGCACGTCGCCGCCGGACACGTCGTCGGCAAAGTCGTGGTTCTCGCGGATTGAGGCTCTCTCGCGAATCCCCTGTCTCGGCGAGGCAGGGGATTCGCGCCGAGGCCGGGGACGTCGTCACCGGTCTCGGCGGAGATCCCCTGTCTCGGCGGGCGTGGTCCCGGGCGGCCCGGGGACGCAGCATGCGTCTCCGCATTCCCCGGCCGCGGACACCAGCCGTGAGACAATGGACGAGGCGTGCCCGGTTGACGGCTTCCTCAGCTCCGCCGGGCCTCTGGACAGCGTCCGCCGCGCCTCTACAGGAGCATGATGTCCACGCAGAACACCGCGCCCGCCACCGCCCCCGACGCAGGGCTCGCCTCCGGCCGGATCCAGCAGATCCGCCGCTACCTGATGTGCCGCCCCGAGCACTTCACGGTCAGCTACACCATCAACCCCTGGATGGAGCCGGCGAACCCCACCGATACCGCGCTCGCGGTGCGGCAGTGGCAGGCGCTCTACGACACCTACCTCGCGCTCGGCCATGAGGTGCACCTCATCGACCCGATCGAGGGTCTTCCCGACATGGTCTACACGGCCAACGGCGGCTTCGTCATCGGCAACGTCGCGTACGGCGCGAAGTTCCGCTTCCCGGAGCGCGTGCCCGAGGGGCCGGCGTTCATGGACTGGTTCCGCGCGAACGGCTTCGAGGTCGCGGAGCCCGTCGAGGTCAACGAGGGCGAGGGCGACTTCCTGCTCGTCGGCGACACGATCCTCGCCGGCACCGGCTTCCGGTCGACCGGTGACAGCCACCGCGAACTCCGTGATGTGTTCGGCAAGGAGGTCGTGAGCCTCAACCTCGTCGACCCGCGGTTCTACCACCTCGACACCGCCATCTCGGTGCTCGACCCGGTCGAGGGTCCGGGCGGCGTCGAGAAGGCGAACATCGCGTACCTCGAGCACGCCTTCGACGAGCGCAGCCGGGCGATCCTCGCCGAGCGCTACCCCGACGCGATCCGCGTCGCCGACGCCGACGGCGCCGTGTTCGGCCTCAACTCGGCCAGCGACGGCCGCAACGTGATCATCTCGCCGCGCGCGACCGGCTTCGAGAAGCAGCTGCGCGAGCGAGGCTACAACCCGGTGCTCGTCGATCTGTCCGAGCTGCTGCTCGGCGGCGGCGGCATCAAGTGCTGCACGCTCGAGCTGCGACGCTGAGCGCGAGCGAAAGAGGAGACATCATGACCGCCACTTCCGCCTCGCTCGACGCGGCGATGAGCCAGATCATCGCGGCCGAGGAAGAGCACGTCGCGCACAACTACCACCCGCTCCCCGTCGTGATCTCGCGCGGCGAGGGAGCGTGGGTGACGGATGTCGAGGGCAAGCGCTACCTCGATCTGCTCTCGGCCTACTCGGCCCTCAACTTCGGTCACGGGCATCCCGCGATCCTCGCGGCCGCGCAGGAGCAGCTGAACCGCCTGACGCTCACGAGCCGCGCGTACCACAACGACCGGCTCGGGCCCTTCGCCGCCGCGCTCGCGGAGCTCTGCGGCAAGGACCTCGTGCTGCCGATGAACACCGGCGCCGAGGCCGTCGAGACGGGCATCAAGGTCGCCCGCGCCTGGGGCTACCGCGTGAAGGGCGTGGCTCCCGACGCCGCGAAGATCATCGTGGCGCACGGCAACTTCCACGGCCGCACCACGACGATCGTCGGCTTCAGCGACGACCGCCAGGCGCGCGACGGCTTCGGGCCGTTCACGCCGGGCTTCGTGTCGGTGCCGTTCGGCGATGCCGCCGTGATCGATGCCGCGATCACCGCCGACACGGTCGCCGTGCTCATCGAGCCGATCCAGGGCGAGGCGGGCATCGTCCTCCCGCCCGCGGGCTACCTGAAGAAGGTGCGCGAGATCTGCACCCGCCGCGGCGTGCTGCTCATCGCGGACGAGATCCAGTCCGGCCTCGGCCGCGTCGGCGAGACCTTCGCGTGCGACCGCGAGGGCGTCGTGCCCGACGTCTACCTCCTGGGCAAGGCGCTGGGTGGCGGCATCCTTCCGCTCTCCGCCGTCGTCGCCGATCGTGACGTGCTGGGCGTGATCCGGCCGGGCGAGCACGGCTCGACCTTCGGTGGCAACCCTCTCGCCGCGGCCGTGGGTCTGCGGGTCGTCGAGATGCTGCAGACCGGCGAGTTCCAGGGCCGCGCGAAGCTCCTCGGCGAGCACCTCGAGGCGAAGCTGCAGGGACTCGTGGGCGACGGCGTCACGGCGGTGCGCGTCGCAGGACTCTGGGCCGGCGTCGACATCGACCCCGAGGTCGGCACCGGCCGTGAGATCGCCGAACGCCTCATCGCGCGCGGCGTGCTCGTCAAGGACACGCACGGCCAGACCATCCGCATCGCGCCGCCGCTCGTCGTGCGTGCGACCGAGCTGGACTGGGCGGTCGAGCAGCTGCGGTTCGTGCTCGCGGGCTGAAGCCGCGGCGGCCTGCGGGTGGCGGCCCCGGCATTCGGGGGCCGCAACACGCGGATGCGCTCGGGCGATCCCGCGTGTTGCG
>DATEOM010000350.1:0-12191 GCA_035274105.1 Microbacterium sp. | reverse complement strand
GTTCACGCCAGGCGCCCGTGACCTGATCGTCGGCCAGCTCCGCCTCGCGGAGGTCGGGCTCGCGAGCGGACTCGTTGGAGCGGCTCGCGCGGATCCACCACACGAAGCCGTCGGCCACGGGCGCGGATCCTGCCTGCTCCGGTGCGTCGAGGGGAGCCGGGACCGCGTCGTCCCACGGACAGCGGTCGATGAGGACGAGCCAATCGGATGCCTCGCCCTCGGGCGGCTGGGCGCTCCAGCGCCGGGTGAGCCCGGCGAACCCGCCCGTGCGGGCGACGTCGACCTCCAGCGCCGGCTCGCGCGATGAGTGTGCCGCCCTGCGGCGGTCGTCGTCAGCGTTCGGAGACTGGGGCATCGTCGATCACGCCGACGCCCGTCCACCCGGCGCGGACGGCGTCGACCTCCTCCGACTCCTCACCGTACTCCGCGGTCGCGGCGGCCAGGGTGGCGCGGGCGAACATGGTGAAGTCCGCGGTGGAGGGGAGCGTCCCCGACGTGAGCGCGCGGTACCAGATGAGTCCGGCGCGCTCCCACGCATGGCCGCCGAGCGCCTCCGCCGTCAGATAGAACGCGTGGTTGGGGATGCCGGAGTTGATGTGCACGCCGCCGTTGTCGTCGCGGGTGTCGACGTAGTCGCGCATGTGGGCAGGCTGCGGGTCCTTGCCGAGCACGTCGTCGTCGTACGCGGTGCCCGGTGCCTTGAGCGATCGCAGGGCGACTCCCTCCACCGCATCGGTGAAGATCCCCTCCCCGATGAGCCACGTCGCCTCGTCGACGGTCTGCCCCTCTCGGTGCTGCTCGGCGAGGGCGCCGAAGACGTCGGCGATCGACTCGTTCACTGCGCCGGACTGGCCCCGGTAGAGCAGCCCGCCCTCATCTTCGATCACGCCGTGCGCGAGCTCGTGGGCGATGACGCTGAGCGATCGTGTGAAGCCCCGGAACACCTCGCCGTCGCCGTCGCCGAACACCATGCGCTCGCCGTTCCAGAAGGCGTTGTCGTAGTCGCGGCCGTAGTGCACGGTCGCCAGGAGCGAGCTGCCCGAGCCGTCGATGCTGTCGCGTGCGTACGCGTCCCACCAGAAGTCGTACGTCGCGCCGAGTCCGTCGTAGGCCTCGTCGACCGAGGCGTCGCCGGTCGCCGGCTCGCCTTCGCCCCGCACCCGCGTGCCGGGCAGCGCCTCGCGCTGCTTCGCGTCGGAGATCTCGCGATCGGGGGCCGGCGTCGCCTCGGCGACGAGCGTGCCCGGTTCGGGGATCGACAGGCGCAGGCGCGAACGCACCGGACGGTACTCCCGGGGCGCCGCGAGGGTGCGGTGCGCCGCGTCGGCCGCGCGAGCCCAGTTCTCCTCCTGCACGGCGGCGATGCGGGCCAGCAGATACGGGGGAACGATGCCGGGGACCAAGCTCATGCTCCGAACCTAGTGGCCGTCACCGACAGGGTTCGTTCCGACGCAGGTGCGCGCGACGCGCCATGCCGAGGCGGCGTCGACCGCGGCGCGGTCACCCGGCGAGGGGCGGCGAGTCCAGTGGACTCTCACCGCTGAGGCGTCGCCGGCGCCGGGCCGGCGCACGGCGTGCGCGGGAATCTCGATGTGTAGGCGACTATCGTCGCGCACGGGCGCGCCGCCAAGGAGCAGCGCGCTCAGACAGGCGAGTCGTCCGCCGAGACGCACCGCCTCGCGAACCTCCGCGGCGGCGCCCGGCGTGACGTACCACCCGACCCGGACCCGCACCAGCGATCCGTACGACACGAACATCCGGATGTCGACGTCCGAGAGTCCGATCCCATGCAGGTCGCCGGTGGTGGCGACGCCGCCTGCACTTGCCATGTGCACCTGCCATTTCATCATTACGGCAGGATGCCCGCTCCTTCGCCTTCTGCTTCTGCGTTGAGCCAGTCCTGGGGATAAGGACGGAGGGCGTCGCCGCTGGGGAGGAGCGAGGTCCGCGCGCGACGAGGTGGCACTGCGAGGGCGCGAGAAGAGGACGTCATGCAGCGATGCCCGGGAAGGGGCATCGATCGCGGCGTGCCGCTGGTGTCCTTATCTCCAGGACTGTTTCGCGCGGCCGATCCGAAGGCGCTGCTCGGCGCGGGGTCGAGAGTCCCGCGATCAGGACGAGCCGGCGTCGATCACGGGGATCGACGCCAGCAGACGCCGCGTGTACGAGACCTGGGGCTGCAGCAGCACCTTCTCGGTGGGGCCCTCCTCGACGATGCGGCCGTCCTTCATCACGACGACCTCGTCGCACAGGTTCTGCACGACGCCGATGTCGTGCGACACCATCAGGAGCGTCAGGCCGTCGCGCGCGCGCAGCTCGCCGAGCAGCTCGAGGATCTGCGCGCGGACCGTGACGTCGAGCGCCGACAGTGGCTCGTCGCCGACGAGCAAGCGCGGGCGGTGCACGATCGCGCGCGCGAGCGCGATGCGCTGCCGCTGACCGCCGGAGAACTCGTGCGGGAAGCGGTCGGCCATGCCGGCCTCGAGCCCGACATCCTCGAGCACCTCGCGCACGCGCGCACGCCGGTCGCCGTCGATCCCCAGCGCCCACAGCGGTTCGCCCACGATGCGCCCGACGCTCATCCGCGGGTCGAGCGAGGCGTACGGATCCTGGAACACGATCCCGGTCTGCCGCCGCAGCCAGTGCAGCGATCGGGCCGAGGCCCTCGCGTCGACCGGTCGCCCGTCGAACTCGAGCGTGCCCGCCGAGGGCGTGTCGAGCGCCAGCAGCAGGCGCACGAGCGTCGACTTGCCGGATCCCGACTCGCCGATGAGGCCGACCGCCGTGCCCTCCCGCACGTCGATGTCGGCGTCCTCGAGACCTGTCGTGTACGCCCGCTTCTCGAACACGTGCGTCTTCGGGACGGGGTAGCGGCGCGTCAGTCCGCGCCCGCGGATCAGCACATTCATCGAGCACCCCCGGCCCGCCACAGCGTCGCGGTCGCGTCGCGGACGAGCCCCCGGGTGACGACGGATGCCGGAGCCGAGAGCAGCTGCGACACCGGCGCCTCCTCCACCACGCGTCCCTGCTCGAGCACCACACCGTGCGTGGCGATCTGCGACAGCACCGCGAGGTCGTGCGTGATGAAGACGAGCGACATGCCGTCGTCACGCGCGAGCGACAGCAGCAGCTCGAGGATCTCGGCCTGGATGGTCACGTCCAGGGCCGTCGTCGGCTCGTCGGCGATCAGCAGCCGCGGCCGGCACGCGAGCGCCATCGCGATCGCGACCCGCTGGCGCTGGCCGCCCGACAGCTGGTGCGGGTAGCGCGCCACGATGCGCTGCGGATCGGGCAGCGCGACACGGGATGCCTCGGCGACCGCGCGGGCGGCAGCATCCCGTTTCGACAGTCCCTCGTGGATGCGGATCGACTCGGCGATCTGGCGGCCGACCGTGCGGATGGGGTTGAGCGCGGTGCGAGGCTCCTGGAAGACGATGCCGATCTCGTCGCCGCGGAGCTCGGCCAGCTCGTCGTCGGGGAGGCCGAGGATCTCGCGGCCGTTCCACCGCACGCTGCCGCGCGCGCTCGCGCCGTCGGGGAGGAGACCCAGGATCGCGAGGGCGGTGAGCGACTTGCCCGAGCCCGACTCGCCGATGAGCCCGACGCGGGCGCCGTCGGCCACCGCGAACGACACGCCGTCGACGACGCGGCGGCCGGCGATGTCGACGGTGAGGTCCTGCACCTCGAGGCTCACGAGACCACCTCAGGGATGTGAAGGCGCGCGCGGCGGGTCGCGAACGGGCTGCGGGAGAGCGTCGGGTCGGTGGCCTCGCGCAGGCCGTCGCCGAGCAGGTTGAGTCCCAGCACGGTGATCGTGATGGCGAGGCCCGGCCACACCACCGACAGCGGGTGCACAGCGATGAACTGCTGCAGTTGCGCGAGCAGCAGCCCCCACGAGGGCTCGGTCACCGGCGCGCCGAAGCCGAGGTACGACAGGCCCGCCTCGGCGAGCACGGCGACCGCCATGCCCCACGACAGCTGCACGATGAACACCGGCGCGATGTTGGGAAGGAGGTGCCGCCACAGATTCTGCGCCGGCGTGAGGCCCGAGGCGCGCCCCGCGAGCACGAAGTCGCTGTGCAGCACGCGCCGGAGCTCGGGACGCGTGACCCTGGCGATGTTCACGCCGAAGCCGATGCCGACCGCCCAGATCACGACCCACAGCGATCCGCCCCACACTGCCGAGATCATCATCGCGATGATCAGGACCGGGAACGCGATGAGGATGTCGACGAACACCGCCACCGACTCGCGCACCCATCGGGCGGTGAGGGCGCCGAGCGCGGCGAGCGAGAGGCCGATCACCGTCGCCACGATGCCGGCGCCGATCGCGACCCAGACCGTGGTGCGCGCGCCGGCCATCAGGAGACTCAGGATGTCGCGCCCCGCTCCGTCGGTGCCGAGCAGGTGCGGCCAGCCCGGCAGGGCCCAGCGGTTCGCGATGTCGACCTGCTGCGGGTCGAACGGTGTCCAGAACCGCGCGACGAGAGCCGTGAGGCCGACGGCCCCGACCACGATGAGCCCGAAGCGTCCGGTCGACAGCCGCCACAGCCGACCGAGCCACGCCCACCGCGACCGCTTCACGACGCCTCCCGCTGCCGGGGGTCGACGAGGCGGTGCACGAGATCGACGACGAATCCGACGATCAGCACGAAGCCGGTGAGGGCGAGGAGGGAGCCCTGCACCTTGGGAAGGTCGCGTGCGGCGACGTCGGCGACGAGCATGCGGCCGATGCCGGGGAGGGAGAAGAGCTGCTCGATGACGACGGCGCCGACGATGATGCCCGCGACCTGCAGGCCCAGAACGGTGATCACGGAGAGCCCGACCACGGGCAGGCCGTGGCGGATGAGCGCCTGGTCGCGGGTCAGCCCCTTCGCGGCGGCGGTGCGCACGAAGTCCTGCCCGACGGCCTGGAGGGTCGCGCTGCGCACGAACCGCAGCAGCATCGCGCCCTCGACGATGCCGATCGTGAGGGCGGGGAGGATGAGCGAGCGCAGCGCTGCCCAGGGATCACTCCAGCCCGACCGCGGGAAGCCTTGCGCGGGCAGCCAGCCGAGCCACACCGCGAAGACGACGACGAGCATCATGCCCGCCCACACCACCGGCACGGCGGCGAGCGTCTGCGCGCCGACGCTCAGTCCCGTGCCGGACGCGCGCCCGCGCCGCATGGCGGACAGCACGCCGAGCGGCACGCTGATCACCACGGCGATCAGGAGGGAGAGGATGCCCAGAGGCACGGTCACCTCGGCCTTCTCGGCGAGTTCGTCGACGACGCTCGAGCCCGTCAGCAGGGAAGTGCCGAGGTCGCCGCGCAACAGGCCGCCGATCCAGGTCACGTACTGCTCCGGGAGCGGGCGGTCGAGGCCGAGCCGATCGCGGATCCCCGCGACCTGTTCCGCCGTGCTGCCCGTGCCCGCGATGAGCTGGGCGACATCACCGGGGAGCACCCGGAGACTGAGGAAGATCAGCACGCTGGCGACGAAGAGCCCGAGCAGGAGCAGGGCGGATCGGGTCAGCGTGTACCGGATCACCCGTTGCTCTTGGCGATCCCGGCCGCGTTGAGCCGCTCGTTGACGTTGATGGCGGGCATGCCGGAGACGCTCCTGCCGACCGCCACGACCGAGGCGCCGTTGGCGATCCAGTCGGCCGCCGCGTCCTCCGACACGATCCGGGCGGCCTGCTGCAGCAGATCTGCGGCCTCCGCCTCGTCCGTCGCGGCCACGGACCGGGCGTACAGCTCCTGCACTTCGGGGTTGTCGTACGTGAAGTAGTAGTCGGGGTCGGCCCAGTTCTCGAAGTCGCGCGCCTCGGTGTGCAGCACGTAGCTCAGCTCGTAGTCCTTGTTCGTGTAGACGTCGTTGAGCCACGTCGAGAAGTCGACGGAGTTCACGTCGAGCGTGATGCCGACCTCGTTGAGATCCGAGACGAGGATCTGCGCGATCGGGATGGAGGCGGAGTAGAAGGAGGGAATCGTGAGCGAGAGCTCGAGGCCGTCCTCGTAGCCGGCTTCGGCGAGCAGCGTCTTCGCCGCCTCCGGGTCGTACGGGGCGACGTCGGAGAGGTCCTCGTAGCCGGGGTCGAGCTCCGGGATCGGACCGTACAGCGTCTGACCCGACGCGGCCGCCTCGATGAACGCGTCGTGGTCGATCGCCTGCCGGATCGCCTGGCGCACGCGCTGGTCGGCGAGGGGTCCGGAGGTCTGGTTGAAGGCGAGGGTGCCCTTGTCGGTGGACTGCCCCAGCACGACCGCGAAGTCGCCGTCCGCTTCGATCTGCTCCGTCTGGTTCGCATCGAAGCCGGTCACCACGTCGACCTCGCCCGCAAGTGCCGCGCTGAGCGCGGCTTGGGGGTCGGGGATGTACTCGAACACGACCTCCGCCGCGGCCGCCTTGTCGCCCCAGTAGGCGTCGTTGCGCGCGAACGTGATGCTGTCGCCCTGGCGCCAGTCCTCGAGCACGAACGGCCCGGTGCCGTTGGCCGCGGTCTTGTAGTCGACGGAGTCACCCTCCTTGAGGATGATGCCCGCCCGGCCGGTGAGGTTCCACAGCAGGGTCGAGTCGGGCTCGCTGAGGGTGAGCGTGATGTCCTGTCCCTCCGCGGTGATCGAGGTGACGTTCGCCAGCCGCGACGCGTCGCGCCACTCGGCGGTGTCACGGCGCGTGGTCAGCGACCACACCGCGTCCTGCGGCGTCAGCTGCTGGCCGTCGTGGAACGTCACTCCCTCGCGCAGCGTGAACGTGTAGGTGAGGCCGTCGGGAGAGACCGTCCAGTCGCTCGCGAGCGCGGGCACGATGTCCTGTTCGGGCGTGCGCGCGACGAGCCCCTGGTAGATGTTGTCGACGAGGACCTGGTCGACGGCCGCGCCCGCGGTTTCGCGGATGTCGAGGTTCTGGGGCTCGAGCACCAGCCGGATCGCGACCGACGCGTCGGGGTCGGGCTCACCCGGAGACGTCGGCGCCGCACCGCCGCCCCCGCCGCACGCGGTGAGGACGAGAAGGCCGGCGGCGAGCAGTGACGCTGCGGCGAGAGCGGTGCGACGGAGCATGAAGGTCCTTTCGGGACGGTCCCGTGTGCGGTGCGAGCCCCGGCTTCCAGGGGGTTCCAGCCGGTATGCCTCTCAGCCTAGGGATTGCGCAGAGGCGTTCGGCAACCCGCTACCCGGAACGCAACACAAGTGTTAATGCTTCCCGACCGGCGCCGCAGCGGTCACGCGACGGCGGCCATCGTGCGCAGGCGCGCCCCGAGCTCCAGCGGGATCTCCTCCTGCACGTTGTGCCCCGACGGGACGACGGCGACGGATGCTGCGGGCACGCGTCGTGCGAACTCCGCGGCGTCGTCCTGCGTGACGTAGCCGCGCTCGCCGCGGAGGAGTGTCGTCGGGGCCGCTACGGCCGCGAGATCCTGCCAGCCCGACTCGCCGAGCACCGAGGCGACCGCGTCCTGCTGGGCGGTGGCGCTCGCCGCAGGCTCGGGCGATGCGGATGCCGCGTTCGCCAGGCGCGCGAAGTGGTGCTTCCACTCGACCCGGCCGTCGGAGCGGATGCGCGAGTTGAAGAAGACGCCGCGCTCGGCCTTGCGTCGTGTGCCGCCGCCGAGCCCGAAAGCCAGCGCGCGATCGACGAGCTCGTCGCGGGACGCCCAGTCCACCGGACCTGCGAAGAAGTCGCGGATCTGCTTGGCTCCGCCATTCGGGTCCAGGCCCGGCGTGATGTCGATGACGACCAGCTCGCGCACGAGATCCGGGCGGGAGGCCGCCACCGCCGCGGCCGTCAGCCCGCCGAGCGACTGCCCGACCAGAAGCTGCGGGGCGTCCGTCCAGGCGTCGATGCCCGCCGCCACATCGGGGGCCAGCACGCGCGCGACGTAGCCGGCGTCGTCGCGCCACGACGAATCGCCGTGGCCGGGGAGGTCGATCGCCAGAGCGGGAAGCCCGAGCGCGAGGATCGTGGTGTCCCACGTGTGGGCGTTGAGCCCGGCGCCATGGAGGAACGTCACCACGGGCGCGCCGCCGGGAATGTCGGGCGGGGTGTAGCGCAGCGCACTCAGGGTGCGTCCGTCGGCGAGGGTCAGTGACAGCCGCTCGCCGTGGGGGACGAGCGCCTGGATGCCGGCCTCCGCGGCCTGCTCGGGGAGGAACGAGAACTCGTCGATGGGGTCGCTCACCCGCTCATCATGCCCCACCCAGGGGACTCCCGGCCCTGCGCCGGCGCGCCCTGGGTAGTCTGGCGTCATGACGGCAGAACACCGCGTGCACCTCTCGCGAGCGGCGCGACCCGCCTATCAGGCGCTCTCGGCCTTCTCGAAGACCGTGGGCGGCATCGCGGCCGAGAACGGCATCGACGACCGGCTCAAGGAACTCGTGCAGATCCATGCGTCGCAGCTCAACGGCTGCGCGTACTGCGTGCGGGTGCACGTCGAGCGGGCGGTCGCCGCCGGTGTGACGGCGGACGACATCGCGCAGCTGCCGGTGTGGCGCGAATCCGGCGTCTTCTCCGACCGGGAGCGTGCGGGTCTCGAGCTCGCCGAGGCGTACGTGTACATCCACGAGGACGGCATCCCCGACGACGTCTACAACCGCATCGGCGGGGTGCTCAGCGAGAAGGAGTACGTCGGCCTCAGCTGGATCCTCGTCTCGATCAACGCGTTCAACCGGATCGCGATCGCCGGCCGGTACAGCACGCCGCCCCGCGACGATCTCGTCGGCGAAGACAAGGACGCCGCCGCGGGCGCCGCCTGGTGACGGACGAACCGCCGTCGGTCGACCCGGCGGATCCGGGCCGCCTGGCCTTCTCCGACCCCGTCATTCCCGGAGCCGTGAATCTCCGCGATGTCGGAGGGCTGCGCGCGGGGACGACGACGACCCGGTACGGCGTGCTGTTCCGCTCGGGCAACCTGGCACGGCTCAGCGCGAAGGGCGGAAAGGCCCTCGCAGGCCTCGGCCTGCGCCGCATCATCGATCTTCGCGCAGACGACGAGGTCGCCCGAGACCCCAGTCGCATCGGGGGCCTGGACGTCGTGACCCAGCGCGTGCCGCTGTTCCTGGGCTCGGTCGACTCGTTCTTCCGTGACGACCTCACCCTCGACGAGATGTACCGCCTCATCGTCGACGAGTCGTCGGACGGCGTCGTGGCCGTGGTGCGGGGCATCCTCGCCGATCAGCCGGCGCTCGTGCACTGCACCGCCGGCAAGGATCGCACCGGCGTCACCGTCGCGCTGACCCTGGCGGCAGCCGGCGTCGACGCCGACGAGGTCGTCGCCGACTACGCGCGCACGGAGGCGCTGCTGCCGGCGCGGCGCAATCGCTACGTCGTGGCACTGATCCGCTCCCTGCATCCGCGCGCGGTGAACGTCGAGGACCTCGTCGCGCGGTCTCCGGCGCCGGTGATGCGCGCGCTCCTCGCCGACATCGACGAGCGCTACGGCTCAGCCGCGGACTATCTGCGCACACACGGATTGGCGGACGACGAGATCGCCGAGCTGCGACGCGTGCTGCTCGCACGCCACCCCTGATGTGACGTCGCGTTCCGCCACGCGAAACTGAGGTAAGGCAACCCTTCATCACCGGTTATAGTGGAGGGGACATGGTCCAGAACATCCAGCCTCAGAGTGCCGCGCACAACGCGTCGGCGTGCCGTGCGTCGCGTCACACGCGCGTGCAGCACCTGATCACGGCCGACGAATCGTCGCTGGCCGAGCTCGAGGCCGTGCTCGCGACCCTGCCGATCTGCTCGACGGGCCGGGTTTTCATCGAGATCCCGGATGCCTCGTGGCTGGCCGAGATCGCCGCGCCGAGCCGCATGATCGTGACGTGGCTCGACCGCTCGCAGCGCTCGGGCGCCCCCGGCACCGGACGCGGCTGCGCGTCGGGTGAGGCGCTGACGCGCGCCGTCACCGCGTGGGCCGACGAGATGCTCTGCACGGACGACGACGAGACCCGCATCCGCCTGCTGGGCGGCTACCTCGGCACCGCCGACATCGTGGACCACCTGGTCGGGCTCGGCATCCGCACGGATGCGATCCACACGCCCGCGCAGTACGGCCTCACCACGGCGCGCTGACGCCCCGGCGCTCCCGCGGTCCGTCGGAGGCCGCTCGGCTACGCGGCGCGCCGTGTCGCACCGTGCGGGACGTAGTTCCCGTCCTCCAGCCCGGCCTCGATCTCGAACCGGTTGCGGAGCGGGTTGCGGCCGGCGAGCAGGTAGAGCACGGGCATGAGCAGTCCGTAGCGCTGCCACTGGCGCTTGTGCACGGCCTCGTGCCGCAGCAGCGCGTCGGTGATGCGGCCGTCGCCGGTGAGGAAGCACCCCCCGACGCACGAGCCGCCGCGCGGGAAGGTCCACCGTGGCATGCCGCGGAACACCCAGAGCCCCTCGAGCTTCTCGACCGGCCCGGTGCTCCAGAGCGTGCCCCAGACCCATCCCACGGCGGAGCCGTACCAGTACCCGACGCGGCTGATCGGCGAGTCCAGGAGGAACGAGGGGATGGCGTCGTCGATGCGGCGCCCCCGGATCACGGCGCGCTCGGCGGCGGCGCGCCATCCCGCGGGCGGCGTGGGGATGGGGCTCACGCCAGCGCCCCGATCACCCGCAGGATCGCGCCCAGGTCGTCGGTGGCCGCCGCGAGCGAGGCGGGCGAGTAGCCGGCAAGAGATGCCCCGACCAGGGGCACGCGCTCGCGCAGTCGCGTGACGGCGGCCGTCAGCTCGGCCACGGTGACACCGAACGGCTCGGGGTGGGCGTTGCCGGCGATCTCGGCCGGGTCGAGCGCGTCGATGTCGACGTGGACGTACACCGCGTCCGCGCCGGTCGCGAGCACCGCGTCGGCGAGGGCGTCGCCCTGGCGCAGTGCGTCCACGGTGAGGGCCGCGATGCCGAGTTCCGACACGAGCTCGAGCTCGGGGTCGTCGAACGAGCGCGCTCCGCCGACGACGACGCGTTCGGCGGCGACCGTGCCGGTGGGCAGCGACAGGCCCGGGTCTCCATCGCCCATCACGGCGCGCAGCGCCATGCCGGCGAACGCGCCAGACGGCGACGAGTCCGGCGAGTTGAGGTCGGGGTGCGCGTCGATCCAGACGACCGCGAGCCCGGGGAACCGGCGGGCGGCGTGCGCGATGGGGGCGAGTGCGATGCCGCAGTCGCCGCCGATCGTGAGCACGTGCTCGTCGGGGGCGGCGGCGTCGTGCGCGTCGAGCGCCTGGGCCACCATCCCGTTCACGCGCTGCAGGGCACTCAGGCGATGGATGCCGGTGCCCAGCGACTCGCCCGCCTCCATGGGAACGTCGAGGACGGTGGTGGACGCCCGGGGGAGGTCTCCCGCGATCGCCTGGGCGCCGTCGATGAGCTGCATCGCGCGGGAGGACGGGCTTCCCTGCCACTGCGGGACCACGAGGTAACGCGTCATCCCCTCATCTTCGCGCAGGACCGCGGGCCGCGGCATCCGTCCCGCTCGTCGTTCGCTGGAGGCAGACGCGAGGGGCGCCGGGTCCGTGCGGACCCGGCGCCCCTGAGCGCGAGCGGTGGGCTCAGTTCTCGATCGCGGCCTGGACGGGAGCGCCGGACTTGAGAGCGGCGAGGCGGGCCTCGACCTCGGTCAGCTCGCCGACGTCCTCGAGGGCGTTGAACTGCGCGTCGAGTGTCGACGCGGCCAGCTCCTGCTTGCCGGCGGCGAGGGCCTCCTGGCGGCGCACCTTGTCTTCGAAGCGGCCGAGCTCGCTCGTCGGGTCGAGCACGTCGATCGACTTGACGGCGTCGTGCACCTTGTTCTGGGCTTCGGCAGTCTTGGCGCGCGCGAGCAGCTCGGAGCGCTTGGACCGCAGCTGCTCCAGCTTCTGCTTCATGCCATTGAGGCCCTCCTTCAGCTTGTCGACGACCTCGTTCTGCGTCGCGATGGTCGGCGCGATCGCCTTGGCCTCGTTCTCCTCGCTGATCTGACGCTGCAGCGCGATCTTGGCGAGGTTGTCGAACTTGTCGGCGTCGGTGGTGTTGCCGGTCTTGCGCAGCTCGTCGGCCTTGCGGCTGGCGGCGAGGGCCTTGTTGCCCCACTCGGAGGCTGCCTGGACGTCCTCCTGGTGGTCGCGCTCGAGCAGGCGCAGGTTGCCGATCGTCTCGGCGATGGCCGACTCGGCGTCGGCGATCGAGTTCGTGTAGTCGCGCACGAGCTGGTCGAGCATCTTCTGCGGGTCCTCGGCAGAG
>DATEOM010000349.1:0-2248 GCA_035274105.1 Microbacterium sp. | reverse complement strand
CGCGGGTGCCCGCCGGGACGCCTATACGCTCGTTCCACCTGCCTCGGCACTCGGCCGGCGCGAGCGCGCCGATGCCGCCCGCGCCACCATCACGACTGCGCCGAGGCTCGCCGCCGTCGGCGCCTGGCTGTCGGGAAGCGGCCTCGCGCAGGTCGTCGCCGACGCCCAGGAAGAGGCGGATCGGCTGCGCCGCAAGGCGCTGTGGGGTGCCGCGGCGACGGAGTGAACCCTCCCGTTGCGGCCTCTGTCAAGAGTGGATGCCGGAATCGGCATACAGGGCTACCCTGGGAAGGTCGTCAGGTCACACCGAGCGTGAGGAGACCTCATGAAGGGCAAGGCTGGACTCGTCGTCGGACTCGCGATCGGGTATGTGCTCGGTACGCGCGCGGGTCGTGAACGCTACGAGCAGATCAAGACGCAGTGGCTGAAGGTGTGGAACGCCGAGCCCGTGCAGACCCAGGTCGACAAGGTGAAGGACTTCGCCAAGTCGCAGGCGATGGCGCTGCCGTCGACGCTGTGGGAGTCGGCCGTGAAGGTCACCCAGGCCGCGAGCTCGAAGGGCACGCCCGGACAGAGGCTCGACGAGGCCATCCGGGTCGGCAAGGACTCCGCCGACGACGTGGGCAGGGCGGCCGACGCCTCGGCCCAGGCCGTGAGGGACGCCGTCGAGGACGCCGTCGACGACGCCTCCCAGAACGGTCGCGGCGGGGCCTGACGTGATGACGACCCCTCGCGGATTCCGCGACCGCGCGGACGACAGCCTGCTCACCCTGCTGGGCGAGATTCCGGAGCTGCTCCGCAACCTCGTCATCGCGGAGATCGACGCCGCGAAGGCCTGGCTCGCCAAGACCGCGAAGGACGGCGGATGGGGAGCCCTGTGGGTCTTCGCCGCGTTGTTCGTGCTGTTCTGGTCGGTGCCGGTGTTCGGCACCTTCGTGATCGCGGGGCTGTCGTCGTGGTGGCCGGTGTGGCTCTCGGCCCTCGTCGTGTTCTTCGCGATGCTGATCGTGACCGCCGTGTTCGCGGTCATCGGCGTCCTCTACTTCCGCCGGATCGGCGAACGCCGCAACCCGGTTCAATCGATCGCCCTGGACGTCAAGGAGGTGCGCGATGAGCTCTGACGCGCCCGTACCGCTGTCGAAGAACTCCGTCGCCGTGCCCCGTACCGCCGTGCCGCTCGGGATCACCGATCCCGTCGAGCAGGCGAGGACCGAGCTCAAGGCGGCCCTCGCCGCCATCGAGGAGAAGGCGAACGTCCCGCGCCGGGTCGGAATCGCCGTCGACGAGAACATCGAACGCGCTCGCGCCTTCAACCGCCGCAACCCGGCGCTCACCGCCGTCGCCGTCATCGTGGGTGCCGCAGCGATCGGCGCGGCGGTCTGGGGCTTCGTGCGCCTCTACAGCCGCTGATCCGGCCTGCATTCCCGCTTCCCGCGGTCGCCGAGGCAACGCCATCCGCGATCGGGGGTATGCTCGGGAGGCAAGGCAGTGCAATGGTGCGTTAGCTGCCGATCGCGCGAACCCGATTCGAATCGCGCATCGGCTGCCTCGAGCTTCTTGGGCGGCCGACTGAGCACCATCGAGAGTCGACCCCCCTATGAATACCGCCGCAGCTCAGCACCAGTCCGTCAAACCCCTGACCGGCTGGCGCGTTCTCGTGCCCCGTGGCGGCCCCTGGGGCGACGGGGTCGCGGCGACTCTCCGCCGTCAGGGCGCGATCCCCGTGATCGCCCCGCTGATCAACTTCGCCCCGACGAACGACCAGGTCGCGCTCGACCAGGCGCTCGCCGATCTCGCGGCCGGAAAGTTCGAGTGGCTCACCGTCACGAGCGCCACGACGGTCGACGTGCTTTACGCCTACCGCGCGGTCGTACCCCCGACGACGAAGGTCGCCGCCGTGGGTGAGACGACCGCCGCCGCGCTCCTGGCCGTCGGCTACCGCGTCGACCTCGTGCCCGAGCGTGACAACTCCGCCGCCGGCATGGCCGAGCAGCTCATCGCTCTCGAGCCCGACTCCCGCGACATCCTGACGCTGCGCAGCGAGATCGCCAAGCCCGTGCTCACCCGCATGCTGTCCGAGGGCGGGCACCGCGTGCGGAGCGTCGTCGCGTACCGCACGGTCGGCGTGCCGGTCACCGATCGCATCGCCGAAGACGTGCGGTCGGGTCGCATCAACGCGATCCTCGTCACGAGCGGGTCGGTCGCCGAGCAGGTGCACGAGCAGTTCCCCGACATCCCCGAGACGACG
>DATEOM010000348.1:0-2897 GCA_035274105.1 Microbacterium sp. | reverse complement strand
GAGCCATGCCAGCGCGGTCGCCGCGATCGAGACGCCGTGCGCGCGGCCGATGCCCTCGAGCGCGTCGATGATCTCGAGGCCCTGCGCCGTGGCGTACTGCGCGGCGGCGCCGGCGCGCGGGGAGGACTGGCCCGCGGCATCCGTCGACCGGTACTTGCCGGTGAGGAAGCCCTTCGCCAGCGAGAAGTACGGGACGAGGCTCAGGTCGAACTCCTGCGCGAGCGGGATGATGTGCTCCTCGATCTCGTTGCGGTGCACGAGGTTGTAGTGCGGCTGGATCGCCACCGGCAGGGCGCTGCCCGCGGCCTGCGCCAGGCCGACCCATTCGCTGATGCGCTCTGCGGTGTAGTTCGAGACGGCCGTGTACCGCACGAGCCCATCGTCGACGAGCTGGCCGAACGCTGCGACGGTCTCTTCGAGCGGGACCGTCTCGTCGTCGAAGTGGGCGTAGTACAGGTCGATCGTGTCGACGCCCAGCCGCTTCAGCGACGCCTCGGCGGCGGCGCGCACGTTCTTCGCCGACAGCCCCGTGAACTCAGGGTGCTGACTGACCTTCGTCGCGACGACGACGTTCTGGGGCTTGCGCGCGGCGAGCCACTCGCCGATGATCGTCTCGCTCTCGCCGCCGGAGTTGCCGTCGACCCATGCGCTGTACGAGTCGGCGGTGTCGATGAAGTTGCCGCCGCCGGCGTGGAACGCGTCGAGGATGGCGAACGACGCGTCGCGGTCGGCGGTCCAGCCGAACACGTTGCCGCCGAGGGAGAGAGGAAGGACGTCGAGGGAGCTGTTTCCGATACGAGTCATGCTTCGAGGCAACCACGCCCCCCGCCGATCACTTCCTCGATGACGAAACGTGACGTCTCGTCATCGGACGCCGCCTGGGGTGAAGGAGTGCATTCACCGGAATGGATGCTGCGCGCGTACGGTTGCAGACGACATGCAGCGATTCGGAACCCTCTCCTTCGGACACTACGGCCCGCTCGGCGGCGGGCGACAGCTGAGCGCGGCCGACTCGATGCTGCAGGCGATCGACCTCGCCCAGGGCATGGACGAGCTCGGGGCGAACGGCGCGTACTTCCGCGTGCACCACTTCGCGCGTCAGCAGTCCTCGCCAATGCCGCTGCTCGCGGCGATCGCCGCACGCACCGAGAACATCGAGGTCGGCACCGGCGTCATCGACATGCGCTACGAGAACCCGCTCTACCTCGCCGAGGAAGCAGCATCCGTCGACCTGATCTCCGGCGGCAGGCTCGCGCTCGGTGTCTCGCGCGGCTCACCCGAGACCGTCGTGCGGGGGTACGAGGCGTTCGGCTACACCGGATCCGACGATCCCCGCGGCGCCGACCTCGCGCGAGAGCACTTCGACCTCTTCCTGCGGGCGATCGACGGCGAAGGACTGGCGGAACCGGATGCCTCGTCCCCGTTCGGCACCGGTGCCACCGGGTTGCAGCGCATCGAGCCGCACTCCCCGGGCCTGCGCTCGCGGGTCTGGTGGGGCGCCGGCAACCGCGACTCCGCCGAGTGGGCGGGACGCACGGGCGTGAACCTGATGTCGTCCACCCTCCTCACCGAGGCGGACGGCACCCCGTTCGACCTGCTGCAGGCGCAGCAGATCGACGCGTTCCGCGGCGCGTGGCGCGATGCGGGGCACGCCGGCGAGCCGCGCGTGTCGGTGAGCCGCTCGATCTTCCCCATCACGACCGCCGAGGAGCGGATGTACTTCGGCGGACGCCAGGACGGCGACCAGATCGGGGTGATCGACGGTATCCGCTCGACGTTCGGGAAGACCTACGCGGCAGAGCCCGACGAACTCGTCGAGCAGCTCAAGGAGGACGCGGCGATCGCGTCGGCCGACACGCTCATGCTCACGATCCCGAGCCAGCTCGGCGTCGAGTTCAACCTGCGGGTGGTCGAGTCGTTCGCGAAGTACGTCGCGCCCGAACTCGGCTGGCAGTCCACGCGCGCCTGACTTCTTGACCGGCTGGTCAGTCAGGCGTACCGTTCGAATCGACCCCCGATCGGGAGCCATCAGGTCTCGGAAGGAGGAGATCCGAATGAAGAAGTGGACTCGCTGGGAGGACTGGGTCGCAGCCGGTGTGGGCCTCGTCGCCGCGGTATGCGCGTTCGCGTTGCCGCAGATGGGCGCTTCGATGCCGTGGATGCTGATCGTCGGCGTCCTGCTCATCGCCGCGGGCGTCGCGAACCTCGCCATGCCGGGAATGGTGGCGATGGAGTACGTCCAGCTCGCGCTGGGCGCGCTGCTGTTCGTCGCGCCGTGGCTCGGCGGCTACGCCGACATGCAGGCCGGCGTCGCGTGGGTCAGCTGGATCGGCGGAGCGGTCGCGGTGATCGTCGCCGCGCTCGCCGTGAGACCCGCGATGCACATGCACGACCAGGCCCTCCCGCACTGAGGTGCGAGCCGAGACGGGGGCGCCGGGCACGACCGACGCCCCCGCCGCTTTTCTCCAGGACCCGACATGACCCGCGATCGCGAGAGCCGCACGCTCATCCTCGACGCCGCCGAGCGCCTGTTCGCGGAGCGCGGTTTCGACGCCACTCCGACGACGGCGATCGCCGACCTCGCCGGCGTGCCGAAGGGCCTGCTCTTCTACTACTTCCCCACCAAGACCGACCTGCTGCGGGCCCTCGTCGGCGAGCGTCTGGACCTCGACCCCATCGACACGTCGGAGCTGATCGCGCGCGGCGATCCGGCGCAGACGCTGCTGAACGTGACCGGTCGGCTGCGGGAGCTGCAGGCGGAGTCGGCGGTGCGCCGCGTCATCGTGTGGCGCGAGCATCCCACGCACCCGGAGGTGCGCGAGAAGCTGCAGAACTACCGAGCCCAGCTCCAGGCGATCGTGGAGCGCGTGCTCGGGGCGAGCATCCTCCACCCGATC
>DATEOM010000347.1:0-3827 GCA_035274105.1 Microbacterium sp. | reverse complement strand
CATGCCGGGCAGCGACGCTCGGCGACGATGCCCGAGCCGCACACGGGGCAGCGCACGACGTCGAGCAGCTCGGCGATCGCCGTGGCGCTCCAGGCGGGCGTCGTCGGCGCGGCCGCCGGCGCCGTCCTCATCCCTCGCCCTCCACCGCGGCGATCGCCGCCGGGTGGTCGTCGGGCACCCACTCGAGGATGTCGCCCGGCTGGCACTCCAGCACCCGGCAGATCGCGTCGAGCGTCGTGAAGCGCACGGCCTTCGCGCGGCCGTTCTTCAGCACCGAGACGTTCGCGGGGGTGATGTCGATCGCGGCGGCGAAGTCGGTGACCGACATCTTCTTCTTCGCCAGCTGCACGTCGAGGTTGATGATGATGGGCATCACACCACCTCCGAGAGGTCGTGCTCGAGCTGCGACGCCTTGCGCAGCAGGCCCCGCAGCACCACGATGAGCAGCGACAGGCCGGAACCGACAACGACGCCCAGCAGCAGGAGCAGGGTGATCGACGGCGTCAGGAACCCGGTCAGACTCAGCGCGACGAGCGCGACGAACACCAGGAACGTCGCGAACGCGACCGCCGCGAGACTGACATCGACGTCGGGGAAGGCGCTGTCGCTGAAGATGCTGTCCTCGCGGACGAGCGAGAGCAGCCGCCACACGCACACGAGCACGACCTGCACGCACAACAGGAACAGGATGCCGACGATCGTGCCGGGGACCTGGAAGTAGGCGATCTCGGAGTAGCGCACCGCCGACTGCGCGGCGACGGCGGGAACCACGAACACCTGGCAGCACAGCAGCAGCGCGAGCAGTGCCGCGATGAGGACCTTCAGGACGACGATCGTGGGGCGTTGCATGCGAGCCTGCCTATCGATAAACGGTATCTAGCTATCGACAAACAATAGCCGCAGAATCCATCCATCCCGCAAGGGGCAGCCGCTGGGGATCCGCTGGCAGCGCCCGGGGGCGGCTCGCGCGGAGGCGCAGGGTCGCGCGCCGACGCATGACCGCGTGCGTCGCAAAGTGCTCTAAAGGACAACTCCTCCCAAACAATGTCACTCATCGACGGGTAGAGTGACATTGTGGACCTGTCAATGTTCGTGAACGGCGCGCCGGGAACACTTGTTCCGATTCGAGGAACTGACCCTGCCCTGGGTTCGTGGGAGCACAGGGCTTTCCTCCCAGATCCGCTGCCCAGGACGATGCCTCTGCTGGAGCCGAGCACGTACATGGCCGTTGCGAACGCCCGAGCGGCGTTGGCTGCGCTCGACAGTACTTCGCGCCAGCTGCCGAACCCGACGTTGCTGCGGTTGCCCACACTTCGCCGCGAAGCGCAAAGCACGTCGGCGCTCGAAGGCACCTACGCTCCTCTGGCCGACGTCCTCACAGCCGACGAAGATGACCCAGCGACTGCTGAGCTGGTGGAAGTGCTGAATTACGTTCGAATGGCCAACCTCGGCTTTGCGCGCATCGCGAGCGGGCAATCGCTCACCGTGCCACTCCTGAGCGAGCTTCAAGGGATTCTCATGCGCGGGACCCCGCTCCATGGCGTCTCCGGCCGCCTTCGTGACGGGCAGGTCGTCATTGGACGTCGGAGCGACTCCGATCCCTTCGGATTCCCCGTGCACGCCGCACGTTTCGTGCCGGCGCCGGCTGGCTTCGCATTGGAGACGGGGTTGCGAGATCTGCTCGATTGGATGCGCGACGACCACACTGAGAGCATCGATCCGCTCGTCGCTGCGGCGATGTCTCACTACCAGTTCGAGACGCTGCACCCATTCCGTGACGGAAACGGTCGGCTCGGCCGATTCTTGATCGTGGTACACCTGCTATCCGCCCGGGTGCTGGGTGAACCCACTCTCACCGTCTCCCCGTGGTTCGAAGCCCGGCGTACCGACTACTACGACCGACTTCTCGGTGTCAGCGCCCGGGGCGACTGGAACGCGTACATACGTTTCTTCGCCAACGGTATACAGTCTGCGGCTGATCAGACACGCAATCAGATGGTCGGACTGGTCGCTGTCCAAGGCGAGCTCAAGGACCGCGTGCGCGCATCTACTCTCCGCGCCGATAGCGCGCACTCGCTCGTCGACCTGGCGGTTGCGAATCCCTCATTCACGGTCAGGAAAGTGCAAGCCGACCTGTCCCTCTCATACGGGCGAGCTAACCGCCTTGTCGGGCAGCTGGTGGAGATCGGTGTGCTTCGGTCCGTCGACCCTGACGCGTACAACCGACGATTCTTCGCACCGCGCGTGCTCGACGTCCTTACCGGAGGCGAGGACACGACGGCAATGGGCTGACGCGTCACGGTCGTCGTCGTCGTCGTCGTCGGCGGTGTCAGGTGTCCTGGTGTCCGGTGTCCTGGTAAAACGAAACCCCCGCGATGTAGAAGCTACGCGGGGGTTTCAGTGGCTCCGACCGGCATCGATCCGGTGACCTTTCGATTTTCAGTCGAACGCTCTACCAACTGAGCTACAGAGCCTCGCGGCATCTCTCATACAAGACCTGCCGCGTCCTAGACGAAAGGCCCTCTTCGAAGAAAGGGCCCGTCGCTCGGAGCGACCCTGACGGGACTTGAACCCGCGACCTCCGCCGTGACAGGGCGGCACGCTAACCAACTGCGCTACAGGGCCATGCTTATTCAATTGTGGAGTGACCCCAACGGGATTCGAACCCGTGCTACCGCCGTGAAAGGGCGGCGTCCTAGGCCGCTAAACGATGGGGCCGGGTGAACCTGTGGGGCTCACTGCCGAGGACCAAGCATACGTAACTCCTCGCGAAAACGCGAATCGAGGGCGCGTCGCCCTTGTGCAACTCGTTCGTGGGGCGCACACTGACCGGGTGACCGCTTCCCGAGGCGGCGGTCGCCGTGCACCTCTGGGGGGTTGCGCATGTTACTGATGTTGCTAGTGTGAAACGAGTTGACGCCGTGAGGGAGGGGTCCGGTGCAGCCCGAAAACGTCACTGATCAGGCCGTGTCCGACGACGCCTCCGTGGACTGCGGGTGCGCTCCGTCGGCTCGCGAGCAGCGGCGGCTCTGGCCCTCGATGAACCGGCGCACCGCGCTCGGTCTCGGCATCCTCGGTGTCGCGGCGCTCGGCGCCGCCGGTGGAACCCTCGGGCCGCTCGTCGCCCCCGCGTTCGCCGCCGACTACCCCTCGTGGGACGACGTCGTCGCCGCGAAGAACAACGAGGCGGCCAAGGCCGCCGAGATCACCCGGATCCAAGATCTGATCGCGGGCCTCGAGGCCGACGTCGCCGCGAAGCAGCAGGTCGCGCAGCAGATGGCCGACGAGTTCTACGTCGCGCAGCAGGCGTACTTCGACGCGGCGCTGCGGGCCGACCAGCTGCAGCAGCAGGCCGACGAGCAGGCCGCCGCCGCGATCGACGCGGCGAACAAGGCCGGCCGCGTCGCCGCGCAGCTGTACCGCAACGGCGGCGACGACACGTCGCTCGAGCTGTTCTTCGCCGGCTCCGCGGCGGGCGCCGACGACCTGCTGGCACGCCTCGGCACGATGGACAAGCTCGTCCAGCGCAACCAGGACGTCTATGCACAGGCCGTCACCGCGCGCGACTCCGCGCAGAGCCTCAGCGACCAGGCGGCCGTGCAGCGCGCCGAGCGCGACCGGCTGCAGAAGATCGCCGAAGAGAAGATGGTCGCCGCGCAGAAGGCCGCCGACGAGGCGCAGGCCGCGCTCGACGCCCAGAACGCGAAGCGCGGCGAGCTCGAGGCGCAGCTCGCGGCCCTGCAGGACGCCACGGCGAAGACCGTCGCCGACTACCAGGAGGGCGAGCGCGTCCGCGCGGAGCAGGAGCGCCTGCGCCGCGAGGAGGA
>DATEOM010000346.1:0-5579 GCA_035274105.1 Microbacterium sp. | reverse complement strand
CGTCTGAGCCGGAACGCCCGACCACACGGTCTTGTCGGCCAGGAAGTTGCCGGCCCACGGCGCAGCGGGGATCGCGAGGTTCCACCGCGAGCGGTCGAACGCGTTGATGCCGAGCCACACGATCGCGAGGAAGAAGTAGAGGATGAGCCAGACGGCTTCCTTCTGCAGCTTCAGGCCCACGCGCCACGCCGCCAGGAGCGTGTAGATGAAGGTGGCGATACCGATGAGGGTTCCGAGCACCGGCACCCACCCGAGCACGATGGTGCCGCCCCACAGCGCCAGCAGCCACCACGGGTTGAGGTCGCCGAGCTTGACGAAGATCAAGGTGTTGTAGACCGGCACCCACGCGCGCCAGCGGCCCTGCACACCGGCCTTGTCGAAGACCTTCATGAGGAACCACGAGCCGATGACGTAGCCGGCGATCGCGAGCAGGAAGAGGAAGGGCGCGAGCACGAGCCAGGCGATGAGCGCCCCGACTCCGCTGCCGTCGTTGTAATCCATGTGGAGCGACCTCCGAGAGAGTCGGTTCGGGGCGCGACGGGACGCGCCCGCGGAGCCCCTGCTCCGCTCGACACATGCTAGCGACGCTCTCAGCCGACTGTCAGCATTGGCGACCGGATCGGGGGGATGGCCTCCCGATGCGTCCGCTGGATAGCCTGAGCACAACTCCCGACCGAAGGGCTGCCATGACCGATCAGACTCCGTCGTCCCCGACTCCCCCGCCGCTGCCCCCGCAGTCCGCCGCCGACGCCGCGCGTGCGGCCGATCCCGACGACACGGGCGTCCCGACGATCCGGGGCGAGGTGAACGACGTCGGCCGGGGGTTCTTCTCCGCGCTGTTCGACATGTCGTTCCGCACCTTCATCACGCGGCGGCTGGCGAGCGTCTTCTACTTCGTCGGCCTCATCGCGATCGCCATCGGGTTCCTCGTCTACTTCGTCGGCGGCATCCTGAACGCGATCTCTCTGATGTGGCTGAACGTCGGCGCGGGCATCACCGGGCTCGTCGCGACCATCATCGTGGTGCCGGTGGTGACCTTCCTCGCGATCATCCTGCTCCGGTTCATCATCGAGGCCGTCGTCGCCCTCATCGCGATCGCCGAGAACACCGAGCGCACCGCCGAGCACACCGAGCGCTGACGCCGGCGGCATGTCGGCGTGTGTTGCGCGCGGTGACGCCGGACATTTGCGACGCCCTCGCCGCAGGCGCAGAGTGGGCGGGTGCCCGATGCCTCCCTCGCCCCCATCCTCGACGCCCCTCACGCTGACGCCGCCGTGCTCGACAACGCCCCCTGGCACTCGCTCATCGGTCCGCACGCCTCCTTCGCGATCGGCGACGACCTCGTGCGTCGGTACCCCGAGGATGTCGCGCCCTTCGTCGCCGTGCGCTCATGGGACGAGCCCGGCGTCTGGCAGGCGCTCGTGGATCTGGTCGGCCCCGGTGCCGAGATCGGGCTCTCCGGCTACGACGGCGAGGTGCCCGACGGCTGGGAGATCGTCGGCCAGGGCGAAGGCGTGCAGCTCGTCGAGACCGACGCGCTCCGGCCGCGCCCCGACCCCGAGGCCGTCCTCCTCGGCGCCGACGACGTTCCCGAGATGCTCGCCATCGTCGAGCGCAACCAGCCTGGCCCGTTCCGGCCGCGCACCTACGAACTCGGGCGCTACATCGGCATCCGGCGCGGGGGGCGCCTCGTCGCCATGGCGGGCGAGCGCCTGCACCCGGCGGGCTGGACCGAGATCAGCGCCGTCGCCGTCGACGCCGACCACCGGCGTCAGGGTCTCGCGTCGCGTCTCGTGCTCGACGTCGCCTTCCACGTCCAGGAGCGCGGCGACCGCGCCCTGCTGCACGCCGCGGCGTCGAACGTCGGGGCGATCGCGGCCTACGAGCGACTCGGCTTCGCGCTGCGCCGCCGCAACCGCTTCTCGGCGGTGCGCACGCCGAGCGCGTAGCGCTCAGGCGAAGAGCTCGAACTCGCCGGCGTCGGTCTCGCGCACACGCAGGCCCGCAGCATCCGCCCAGGTCAGGAAAGCCGCGGCAGACCCGACGCGCGGGCGATCCTCGGCGAGCCGGCGCACGAGCGCACCCTTCGCGTGCTTGTTGAAGTGGTTGAGCGCGCGCACGGCGCCGTCGGCGCCCTCGCTCACGACGCGGACGTACCGCGATGCGACATCGGCCGGCACGGGGCCCAGCCCGACGTAGGCCTCGGAGCGGAGGTCGAGCACGAAACGCGGTGCGAGCGCCGAGAGCGCCGCCGTGACGTCGGAACCCCACAGCCGCCGCAGCGGCGGCACTCCCGGAAGCGACGTCGCCGCGCCGAGGCGGTAGGCCGGGATCGGGTCGAGCGCGCCCACCGGCCCGAACGGCGCCGAGTGCACGAGCACGTGGGCTCCCAGCCAGCGCCGGCCGGCGGCGGGGATGGATGCTGCATCCAGCGCGTCGAAGAGCACCCCGGTGTAGCGGTCGATCGCCGCCATGGTCGGCGCGACGGGAAGGGCGGCGTTCACCGCGACCTCGCCGCGCTGCTTCGGGCCGAGCTTGAGGACGCGCGCCGCACGATCCTCGTCGCCCGAGAGCGCGACCAGCGCAGCGACGACGGCCTCGCGCTGCGCAGCGAGCTGCGGCAGCGCGAGTCGCGTGACATCGAGCGGCATGCCTCGGCCGCCGGCGCGCTTCGTCTCGGACGGGGGCAGCAGGATCAGCATGAATCTCCGTGCGGCTCGGGGCGAGGGTGCCCGATGAAACGACTCGGCCGATCCCCGCGGGGACCGGCCGAGTGCGAATGATTGTCGATCAGGAGATCAGTGCCGCGTTTCCGGCCACGATCGTGAGGTCGTCGCCCTCCATCGACAGGAACCCGTCCTGTGCGTTGGCGATGATCTTCGTGCCCGAGGTCTCGGTGATGCGCACCTGACCCTCGGCGAGGATCGCGAGCACCGGCTCGTGGCCGGTCATGAAGCCGATCTCACCCTCGACGGTCTTGGCGACGACGAGCGACGCCTCTCCCGACCAGACCTCCGCATCCGCGGAGACGAGGCTCACCTTGAGCGGCATGATCAGCCGTTCTCCTTCTGGATGCGCGCCCACTGCTCTTCGACGTCGGAGATGCCGCCGACGTTGAAGAAGGCCTGCTCGGCGACGTGGTCGAAGTCGCCCTTGACGATCGCGTCGAACGACTCGATGGTCTCCTTGATCGGGACCGTCGAACCCTCGACACCGGTGAACTTCTTGGCCATGTAGGTGTTCTGCGAGAGGAACTGCTGGATGCGACGCGCGCGGGCGACGACGATCTTGTCCTCTTCGGAGAGCTCGTCGACACCGAGGATCGCGATGATCTCCTGCAGCTCCTTGTTCTTCTGCAGGATCTGCTTCACGGCGGTGGCCACGCGGTAGTGGTCCTCGCCGATGTAGCGCGGGTCGAGAATGCGGCTCGTCGACGTCAGCGGGTCGATGGCCGGGTAGAGACCCTTCGACGCGATCTCACGCGAGAGCTCGGTGGTGGCGTCGAGGTGCGCGAACGTGGTCGCCGGCGCCGGGTCGGTGTAGTCGTCGGCCGGGACGTAGATCGCCTGCAGCGAGGTGATCGAGTGACCGCGCGTCGAGGTGATGCGCTCCTGGAGGATGCCCATCTCGTCGGCGAGGTTCGGCTGGTAGCCCACCGCGGAGGGCATGCGGCCGAGCAGCGTCGAGACCTCGGAACCGGCCTGCGTGAAGCGGAAGATGTTGTCGATGAAGAGCAGCACGTCCTGCTTCTGCACGTCGCGGAAGTACTCCGCCATCGTGAGGGCCGAGAGAGCGACGCGCAGACGCGTCCCCGGCGGCTCGTCCATCTGACCGAAGACGAGCGCGGTCTTGTCGAAGACGCCCGCCTCCTCCATCTCGCCGATGAGGTCGTTGCCCTCACGGGTGCGCTCGCCGACACCGGCGAACACCGAGACACCACCGTGGTCCTGCGCGACGCGCTGGATCATCTCCTGGATGAGGACCGTCTTGCCGACGCCCGCACCGCCGAAGAGGCCGATCTTTCCACCCTGCACGTACGGGGTGAGCAGGTCGATGCTCTTGATGCCGGTCTCGAACATCTCGGTCTTCGACTCGAGCTGGTCGAACGACGGCGCCTGACGGTGGATGCCCCAGCGCTCGGTGACCTCGACGGTCTCGCCCGGTGCGGCGTTCAGGACGTCACCCGTGACGTTGAATACCTTGCCCTTGGTGACGTCGCCGACGGGAACCGTGATCGGGCCGCCGGTGTCGCGCACCTCCTGGCCGCGGACCATGCCGTCGGTCGGCTTGAGCGAGATGGCGCGAACGAGGTCGTCACCGAGGTGCTGGGCGACCTCGAGCGTGATCTCGGTCGACTCGCCGTCGATGGTGATCGTCGTCTTGAGCGCGTTGTAGATGTCGGGGATCGAGTCGTGCGGGAACTCGATGTCGACGACGGGGCCGGTGACGCGGGCGACGCGCCCGACGACCGCCGTCTCGGTCTTGTCAGCGGTGAGGCTCATGGCTTCTTCTCTTTCGTGTGGTCTGGACGCGCAGGAGCGTTACTTGCCGGAGGACAGTGCGTCGGCGCCGCCGACGATCTCGGCGATCTGCTGCGTGATCTCGGCCTGGCGCGCGTTGTTGCGCAGGCGCGTGTAGTCGGTGATGAGCTTGTCGGCGTTGTCGCTGGCGGACTTCATCGCCTTCTGGGTCGCGGCGTGCTTCGCGGCCGACGACTGCAGCAGGGCGTTGAAGACGCGGCTCTGGATGTACACCGGCAGGAGTGCGTCGAGCACCGTCTCGGCGTCCGGCTCGAACTCGTACAGCGGGTACACCGCGGCGGAGGACGACTCCTCGGCCTCGACGACCTCGAGCGGAAGCAGGCGCACCGTCTCGGGCGTCTGCGTCATCATGCTGACGAAGCGGTTGTAGACGAGGTGGATCTCGTCGACGCCGTTCTCCTCGCCGCCGCGGTCGTACGCGTCGAGCAGGGTCGCCGCGATCTCTTCGGCGGTCGTGAAGTGCGGCGTGTCGGTGTCACCCGTCCACTCGGCAGCGCTCTCCATGCGACGGAACTGGAAGTACCCGACGGCCTTGCGACCGACGAGGTAGAACACCGGCTCCCGGCCCTCCTCGCGCAGCAGCTGCGCGAGCTCGAGGCCTTCACGGAGGATCTGCGAGTTGAACGCGCCCGCGAGACCGCGGTCGGACGAGAAGATCACGACCGCGGAGCGGCGGATCGTCTCTCGTTCGACGGTCAGCGGGTGGTCGACGTTGGAGTGCGTCGCCACGGCGGAGACGGCACGCGTCACGGCCCGCGCGAAGGGCGACGACGCGCGCACACGCGCCATCGCCTTCTGGATGCGCGAAGCCGCGATGAGTTCCATCGCCTTCGTGATCTTCTTGGTCGTCTGAGCAGAAGAGATCTTCTGCTTGTAGACCCGGAGTTGTGCGCCCATGTCTGCTAGCCCAGGCCCGCCTTAGCGGCGGCCCTTGACGATCTTCTCCTGGTTCACGTCGTCGGCCTGCGCAGCCGCGACCTCTTCGTGGCCGGGCTTGGTGATCGACTGGCCCTTGCCGGCCTGGAACTCGAGGATGAA
>DATEOM010000345.1:0-2387 GCA_035274105.1 Microbacterium sp. | reverse complement strand
CTGGTCGGCGGCGGCGAAGTAGCCCGCGAACTGCGCCTGCGGCAGCCACTGGAGCTGCAGCTTGATCTGCGTGAGCTCGCCGTCGCCGTCGTCTCCGCCATCGGTGGCCTCGCCTCCGCCCCCTCCGCCGGCGCAGCCGGCGAGGAGCAGTGCGGCCGACAGGGCGAACGCGCCGGTCGCGAGCCCGCGACGTGTGCTGTGCGTCATGAAAGTTCCTTTCGATGTGTCGCTGCGATGGTGCATGGCCGGCCTCGCGAGGCGAGGACGCGCGGTGCCGGCGTGTCTCATGACGCGCCCCCGGTCGGGATGCGGCGCAGCACGAGCCTCTCGAGCAGCGCCGTGGCGAGGTAGAAGACGAGCCCGAGCGCGATGGCCGCGGCCACGTAGGCCCAGGCGCGCGCATAGGCGCTGGTGGCGGCGGACGTCGAGATGGCGCTGCCGAGCCCGCCGCGCGGGCCGCCGAAGTATTCGGCGACGAGCGCGGAGATGACCGCCAGCGAGCTCGCGATGCGGATGCCCGTCATGAGGTACGGCACCGCGGTGGGCAGCGTCACCGTCCGGAATTCCTGCGCGCCCGATGCTGCGTAGCTGCGCATCAGGTCGCGGTGCACCGGCCGGGCCTGACGCAGCCCGCGAAGCGTGTTCACGAACACCGGCACGAACGACGCCAGCGCCGCGATCGCCTGGCGGCCGAACTGGCTGTCGGCGCCGAACATCGAGTTGAGCACCGGGGCGAGCGCGACGATCGGCACGACCGCGAGGGCGGCGACGACGGGCGCCGACATGCCGTCGACCGCGCGCCAGCGCGCGGCGAGTCCGGCGAGGAGGATCGCCAGGACCGTGCCGACGACGAGCCCGATCAGCGCGTTCGTGCCGGTCACGAGGGTCGCCTGCAGGATCGCAGGCCAGAACTCGACGAACTGCTCCGCGATCGCGGCGGGGCTCGGCAGGAGGTAGTCCGAGACGCCCACGACGCTCACGAGGAACTGCCACAGCGCGAGGCCGAGCACGCCGACCGTGATCGGGGCGATCACCCGCAGGCGTCGCTCGGCCGCAGGGCTCCAGCCGCGGGCGTCCGTGCGGGTCGCAGCGGTGGTCATCGAGCCTCCCGTCCGCCGGGCGCGACGGGCGTGCCGTGCAGCGCCTCTCGCACGGCGGTGACGCGGTCGAAGAAGACCGGGGCTTCTCGCAGCGACTCGTCCCGCGCGACATCCGTCCCGAATCCCGTCTCGATGACGGTCGTGATGCGGCCGGGCCGGGGCGACATGACGACGACGCGATCCGACAGGAACACCGCCTCGGGGATCGAGTGGGTGACGAACACGACGGCCGCGCCCGTCTCGGCGGCGATGCGCGACAGCTCGGTCTGCATGCGCTCGCGCGTCATCTCGTCGAGGGCGCCGAACGGCTCGTCCATGAGCAGCAGGCGAGGCCGCTCGGCGAGCGCCCGCGCGATCGCGACGCGCTGCTGCATGCCACCCGACAGCTGATCGGGGTAGCGGTCGGCGAAGTCCGACAGCCCGACGAGCTCGGCGAGTTCGGCGACGCGCGCGGTCCGCTCGGCGGAGCCGACGCGGTGAAGTTCGAGCGGCAGACCGATGTTGGCGGCGACCGTGCGCCACGGCAGCAGGCCCGCCTGCTGGAACGCGATGCCGTAGTCCTGGTCGCGGCGTGCGCGGTCGGCGGGCTTGCCGAACACCGAGATCGTCCCCGCGCTCGGCGCGTCGAGGTCGGCGATGAGGCGCATCAGCGTGGACTTGCCGCAGCCCGAGGGCCCGATGAGGGCGACGAACTCGCCGTCCGCGACGTCGAGGTCGACCGCCTCGAGAGCGCGGACCTCGCCGCCCTTCGACGGGAAGGTCTTCGAGACCCCCCTCGCCGACACCGCCAGGGTGGTCGTCCCGCCCGCATCCGCCATCATGCCGCCTCTCCGCGTCGGTAGTCCTTGAGGATCCAGCCCAGGAACGCGACGGAACCCGCCGCGACGAGGCCGAGCGCGATCGCGCCGAAGATGGGTGCCCAGGCCTTGGCGGGGTCGCCGGACGCCTGGCCGGCGAACTGGATGAGCAGTCGTCCGATTCCGCCCTGCAGGCCCGTCGACACCTCCGCGACGACGGCACCGATCACCGCGTTCGCGGCGCCCAGACGCAGCGCGGGCAGGAGGTAGGGGACGGATGCCGGCGCTCGCAGTCTCAGGAGCGTGGGCCAGTATCCCGCCGCGTAGGTGTGCATGAGCTCGACGTGTATGCGATCCGGCGACTGAAGGCCCCGCAGCGCTCCGACGGCGATCGGGAAGAAGGCGAGATACGACGCGATGAGGGCCACCGACATCCAGTCCTGCCACTCGAACCCGCCGATCTCGATGCGCGAGCCCCAGCTCTTGACGA
>DATEOM010000344.1:0-8241 GCA_035274105.1 Microbacterium sp. | reverse complement strand
AGCCCCGGGCGAGCGTGGACGCGGGTGACAGCGCCCTCAGTGTGGCGCCGAGCTCGGCGGTGCGCTGCTCCTGAACCCGCAGGGACCGATCGATACGGTCCCGCCCGCGCGCGGCGAGCAGCTCGACCTCGTGCGAGCGCGTGGTGAGCAGCGTCTCGGGTGCCCGCAGCACCGGGCGCGAGCGCAGCTGTTCGAGCTGGGCGATGTCGTGCGAGAGGCGCTGCGTGAGCCGCATGGTCAGGCGTGCGCGCAGCTGCCCGACGAGAGCGCGCTGCTCGGCGACGTCGGGCACGACGCGCTTCGCCGCATCGGTCGGGGTCGATGCCCGCAGGTCGGCGACGTCGTCGAGGAGCGGATGGTCGTTCTCGTGGCCGATGGCGCTGACGACGGGAGTGGATGCCGCGGCCACGGCGCGGATCAGGCGCTCATCGCTGAAGCCCAGCAGCGTCTGAGGGTCGCCGCCGCCGCGGGCGATGATGATGACGTCGACGTCGGGAGCGGCATCCAGCGCTTTCAGCGCCGCGATCGTCTCAGGGACGCACCGGTCGCCCTGCACGGCGGCGTATTTCGTCTGAAAGCGCACCTGCGGCCAGCGCAGCTCGGCGTTGCGGTGGACGTCCTTCTCGGCATCCGAGTTCTCGCCGGTGATGAGGCCGACGAGGTGCGGCAGGAAGGGGACCGGCTTCTTGCGGGACGGATCGAAGAGGCCTTCGGAACGCAGCTGCACGCGAAGGCGCTCGAGTTTCTCCAGCTGGTCTCCGAGTCCCACGTGACGCATCGCGGAGACTCCGAAGCTGAAGTCGCCGTTCTTCACGAAGTAGTCGGCTTTGACGCAGGCGATGACGTGGTCGCCCACCTTGAGGTCGCCGGGCAGGCGATCACGGGTCGAGGACCAGATCCGGAACGAGATCGTGGCATCGGTCACCAGGTCTTTCAGGCGGCCGAACACGTTGCCGCCCCGCTGGTTCCACCCCGTGATCTCGCCCTCGACCCACACGGAGCCCCACGTCTGGACGAACCCGCGGATGGTGTCGTTCAGCCGGGCCACGGACGTCGGCGCCTGCGCCGTCGAGTCGCGTGGCGGCACCGAGTCGGGCGGCGGCGGCTCGCCGGGGACGGCGGCAGGCTGGAAACTCGTCATGCGGTCCTTTCGTGCCCGGGCAGGGCTTCCCGTCGGAGGCCCCGCTCAGGACCCCGCCCGTAGAATCGACGGGTGAGCATCAGCACCCCGGGACAGACCCGACCGAGTCAGGCCCCTGTGAGCATGCCCGTCCCGCGGATCCCGCGGCGGCGTGAACCGCTCAAGGATATCGCCGGGGTCGGACAGAAGCGGGTGCTCCTCGCGTCGCCGCGCGGCTACTGCGCGGGCGTGGACCGCGCCGTCATCGCCGTCGAGAAGGCGCTCGAGCGCTTCGGCGCGCCGGTGTACGTGCGCAAGCAGATCGTGCACAACATCCACGTCGTGACCGAGCTCGAGAAGCAGGGGGCCATCTTCGTCGAAGAGGTCGACGAAGTCCCCGCCGGTGCCCACGTCGTGTTCAGCGCTCACGGAGTTTCGCCCGCAGTCGTGGACGCGGCATCCGATCGGGGTCTGCGCGCCATCGACGCGACGTGCCCGCTCGTGACGAAGGTGCACCGCGAGGCGGTGCGCTTCGCGCGGGACGACTACGAGATCCTCCTCATCGGCCACGTCGGCCACGAGGAGGTCGAGGGCACCGCCGGTGAGGCGCCCGACCACGTGACGATCGTGAACTCGCCGGACGAGGCCGACACCATCGAGGTCCGCGACCCGTCGAAGGTCGTGTGGCTGTCGCAGACCACGCTGTCGGTCGACGAGACGATGGAGACCGTGCGGCGGCTGCGGGCGCGCTTCCCGCAGCTGCAGGATCCGCCGTCGGACGACATCTGCTACGCCACGCAGAATCGCCAGGTCGCGATCAAGAAGGTCGCGAAGGGCGCCGACCTCGTGATCGTCGTCGGCTCGGCGAATTCGTCGAACAGCGTGCGGCTGGTCGAGGTCGCGCTGGAGTACGGCGCGAAGGCTGCGTACCGCGTGGACTACGCCGACGAGATCGAGCAGGCGTGGCTCGACGGCGTCGAGACCGTCGGTGTCACCAGCGGCGCATCGGTGCCCGAGGTGCTCGTGCAGCAGGTGCTCGAGGACCTCGCCGCCGCCGGCTACGGCGAGGTGGAAGAGGTGCGCACCGCGGAGGAGGACCTCATGTTCTCGCTTCCGAAGGAGCTGCGACAGGACCTCGCGGGCAAGCGCGACGACCGCGCCCTGGGCGGGCGGAGCCGCTCGTGAGCGACGCCGCGAACGCCGAGCCCGATCCGCGCTCGCGTCCGCGTCCTCAGTACGGCGAGTACGCGACGCCCGAGGAGCAGCGCGCGCGCATCCAGGAGCCCGCGCCCTGGCAGGGGGAGCCGATCGCGCCGATCATGACGGATGCGCCGGCGCACAGCATCCCATCCGCTCCCGTCGCCGCCGAGAAGCGCCAGCACCCGGTCGACCGCATCATCACGTTCGCGCTGCTGGCGTACGGCCTCGTCAACGTGATCACGTCGATCCCCGCCTTCCTCGACTACGGCACCTACGCCGAGGCGATGCTGGGGCTGATGGGCGCCGACGCGCAGCTCTCGGATCCTGCCGCCGGGAAGCCGTGGGCGGTCGCCGCCGTCCTCGTCCTCGCGATCGGCTGGTGCCTCACGACGGCGGTGTCGGTCTGGAACATACGCCGCTCCCGGGTGTCGTGGTGGATCCCCCTGGTGGGAGGCGTCGTCTTCTCGCTGATCGCCGGCACGCTGATGGTCGCGCCGCTGGTGAACGACCCCGCCGTCTGGCAGGCGCTTCTCGACAGCACGCGGCTCTGAGCATCCGCGACGCGGGACTCCTGCCCCGTGCGATCGCGCCGGGGCCGGGCCATACTCACAGGTGACGCACCGACGCGCCGCGGATTCACGTGAACCCGCAGGTGGTGCGTCTCGTGTCTCCTGCGGGAGGTGATGGATGCCGCACGACAGCGTGGAGCGTCGAGACGGCGCCGCCGGACGCGATGCCGCGCGCCTGGCCGCACTGTACGACGCGCACGCGGCGCCGGTGTGGCGCTATGTCGTGCATCTCACCGGCGATCGCGCCGGTGCCGACGATATCGTGCAGGAGACGCTGCTGCGGGCGTGGCGAACGCCCAAGATCCTCGAGCAGGATCCCTCGACGACGCGCTCGTGGATGTTCACCGTGGCGCGACACCTCGTCATCGACGAGGCGCGCAGCGCACGACGCCGCCGCGAGATCGGCGTCGCCGAGGTCCCCGATCGCACCGCACCGGATGGCACAGACGCGCTGTTCGAGGCGATCCTCGTCGAAGAGGCGCTGGCGGCGCTCACGACCGACCACCGCGCCGTCGTCGTGCGCGCGTACTACCGCGGCCTCACGGTCGCCGAGATGGCCGACGAACTCGACATCCCCGAGGGCACGGTGAAGTCGCGCCTGCACTACGGGCTGCGCGCCCTCCGGCTCACCCTGCAGGAGAAGGGGGTGACGCGATGACCGCGGATCACGCCCGCTTCGCCGACTGGGACGCCGCGTACGTCGTCCGCGCGCTGAGCGTGGACGACCGCCGCCGGTACGAGGCCCACCTCGACACCTGTCCGGTGTGCCGCGACGCGATCGCCGACCTGGCGCCGACGCTGGGCCTGCTCGGCCGGGTCGCGCCCGAGCGCGCCGCGGCGCTGCTCGAGCCGTCGGAGCAGGACGGCCCCGATCCTGCTGCCCGGGAGCGCATGGTCGTGCGCGGCACGCGCGATGCGCGTCGGCGTCGCCTCATCGCGTGGGGGAGCGGCCTCGCCGCCGCGGCGACGGTCGCCGTCGTGGTCGCGTTCGCCGTGACGACGGCGGTCGCGCCCGCGCGCGGTCCTGAGGAGGTCGTGGCGCTGCAGGCCGTGACGGATGTGCCGCTGACCGCGGAGGTCGAGCTGACCGACGTCGCGTGGGGCACCCGGATCGCGATGACCTGCCTCTACCCGCCGAGCCGCGATCCCTACACGGCCGACCAGGCGTGGCCCTATGTGCTCGTCGTCACCTCGACCGACGGCACCGCCAGCGAGCTGTCGTCCTGGCGCGCGGGACCCGGGACGACGGCACACCTCGACGCCGGAACCGCCCTCGACCGGGACGACATCGCATCCATCGAGGTGCGTGCCGTCTCGGACGGCCGCGTGCTGCTGCGCGGGGAACCCGCGGCGTCGCCGGGGGAGTGAGCGAAGCGCGTACAGCCCCTGGCTGGGATGAGCGGATGCTGCGCCTGATCGCCGTCTGAGGCTGGACGGTGCACCCGGTCTGCTGGACGGCTTCTCCGACCCCGAAGAGACGAAAGCCCCGGCGCCGACCGCGAGGCCGGTGCCGAGGCATCCGTCGAATCCGCTGCTTACGCGGCCAGGCTCTTGCCGGCCGAGCCGAGCTGCTGCGTGGCCTCGACCACGCGGGCGGCCATCGCGGACTCGGCGATCTTGCCCCACGCGCGCGGGTCGTAGGCCTTCTTGTTGCCCACCTCGCCGTCGACCTTCAGGACGCCGTCGTAGTTCTGGAACATGAAGCCGGCGACCGAGCGCGTGAACGCGTACTGCGTGTCGGTGTCGACGTTCATCTTCACGACGCCGTTGGCGACCGCGAGGGCGATCTCTTCGTCGGTCGAGCCGCTGCCGCCGTGGAAGACGAGGTCGAGCGGCTTGGGGCCGGTGCCGAACTTCGACGCGATGCCCTCCTGGATCTCGCCGAGCAGCTCGGGGCGGAGCTTGACGTTGCCGGGCTTGTACACGCCGTGGACGTTGCCGAAGGTGAGCGCCGAGATGTAGCGGCCGTTCTCACCGAGGCCGAGGGCCTCGACGGCCTTCGTCACGTCGGCCACCGTCGTGTAGAGCGCCTCGTTGGAGCCCTCGTGCTGCACGCCGTCCTCTTCGCCGCCGACGACGCCGATCTCGACCTCGAGGATCGCGTTGATGTTCTTGAGGCGGGGCAGGAGGTCCTTCGCGATCTCGATGTTCTCGTCGAGCGGCACGGCCGAGCCGTCCCACATGTGGGACTGGAAGATCGGGTTGCGGCCGGCCTTGACCTCTTCCTCCGACGCCTCGATGAGCGGGAGCACGAAGTCGGCGAGTGCGGGCTTGGGGCAGTGGTCGGTGTGGAGGGCGACCGTGATCGGGTAGCTCTTGGCGACCTCGGTGGCGAACTTCGCGAAGGCGAGAGCACCGGCCGCGCGAGCCTTGACGGTGTGGCCGGCGAAGTAGTCGGCGCCGCCCGTGGTCACCTGGATGATGCCGTCGGAGCCGGCCTCGGTGAGGCCCTGCAGCACGGCGTTGATCGACTGCGAGCTGGCGACGTTGATGGCGGGATACGCGAAGCCACCGGCCTTCGCGCGGTCCAGCATGTCGGCGTACTGCTCCGGGGTGGCGACGGGCATGAGTGCTCCCTTTGATCGAGTGGGGTTCACCGCAAACTCTACCCAAGCACCGGAAGGCGGAACGGATGCTGCGTCCCCACGCTCCAGGGGAAAACCACGTCCCTGCACCGTGGGAAAGAATCGTAATTCCTTCGCTTGCCGATGCGTGAAATTCCCGTGAATGGGGCGTCATGCTGGCATAGGCTGACCGCATGGTGAGCCTGACCGCGGACATGAGTCCCCTCCACCCCGACCGCAACCTCGCACTCGAACTGGTGCGGGCGACTGAAGCGGCCGCGATCCGCGCAGTGCCGTTCATCGGCCGCGGCGCGAAGGAAGCGGCTGACGGGGCCGCCGTCGACGCGATGCGGGCGTTCTTCACCACCGTCAACTTCGACGGGACCATCGTCATCGGCGAGGGCGAGAAGGACGAAGCGCCCATGCTCTACAACGGGGAGCGCGTCGGCAACGGCCGCGGGCCGCAGGCCGACGTGGCGGTCGACCCGATCGACGGGACCTCGCTGACCGCGGCGGGGCGCAACAACGCGCTCTCGGTGATCGCCGTCTCCGACCACGGCACGATGCTCGACGCCTCGAGCGTCTTCTACATGGACAAGCTCGTCACCGGGCCCGCCGGCGTGGGCGTCGTCGACATCCGCCTGCCGATCGGCGAGAACATCCGCCGCCTCGCGAAGGCGCTCGACAAGCCCGTCGACGAACTCGTCGTCTCGGTGCTGCACCGACCGCGCCACGAGCGTCTCATCGAGGAGATCCGGGAAGCGGGGGCGGGCACCCGCCTGATGAGCGACGGCGACGTGGCCGGCGGCATCAACGCCGCGCGCCACAATGCCCGCACCGATATGTGCGTCGGTGTCGGCGGCAGCCCCGAAGGCATCGTCACGGCGTGCGCGATCAAGGCGCTCGGCGGCCACATCCAGGGCCGCCTGTGGCCGCGGGACGACGACGAGAAGCAGCGCGGCATCGACGCGGGCCTCAACCTCGACGGCTACGTGTACGAGGCCGATGACCTCGTCAAGGGCAACAACACGATCTTCGTCGCCACCGGCGTCACGGACGGCGCACTCGTGGCCGGCGTGCGCCGCGAGGGCGGATACGTGTACACCGAGAGCGTCGTGCTGCGTGGCGCGTCGGGCACGCTGCGGCGGATCTCGTCGGAGCACCTCGTCTCCAAATGGCTCTGACCGCCTGAGGCGGCTCACGTGTCGCACCCATCGCGGGTGCGACACGTGACGCTGCCGTGACCGTTTCGTGACCGGCCTTCGGGGGAACTCTGGCAGAATCTTGTGTGGTGTCGATGGAGACACGTTCGTGTTTCCTACTCGAGGAGTTGACGATGTCCGCGCACTCAGCCGATCCGTCGTCGCCCCAGACGGGCGCGCAGGCCGTGGTGGCCAACGCGATCGATCCGGCCCGCCGGCCTGACGTGCTGCTGCGCGTCCGCCGTGACGAGGGGCACGAGGTCAGCGCGTGGTGGATGATCGGCGCATTCGTCGGCGTCTCCGCCGCGGTCATCGTGCTGCTGAGCTTCGTTCCCGGCGGCGCCTGAGCCTCACTCGTTCGGCGACGCGATACGCGCGCGAACCTCGCCGAGCTCTGCCGAGGCGGTGAGCGACGGCGTCTCCGCATCGTTGTCCGTGCCGGGCGCGGGGCTCTCGTCCAGCCCGGGGAGCGTCTCATCGAGCAGCTCCGGCGCCGTGAGGCGGCGCGGGCTCTTCTCGATCGCGGCGGGCTCGTTCACGGCGTCGAGCTTGGTCGCGTCGATGCCGGGGAACTTGCGCGCGCTCACCAGCACCCGCGTCTCGAGCGAGCCGGCGAACCGGTTGTAACTGTCGACCGTCCGCTCGATCGCCCGGCGCAGGTCGTCGGCGTGCGACGCGAGCGAGCCGAGCCGCTCGTAGAGCTGGTTGCCGAGGTCGAACAGTGCCCGTGCCTCTTGCGAGACGTCTTGCTGGGTCCAGGTGTACGCGACGGTCTTGAGCACCGCCCAGAGGTTCACCGGCGACGCCAGCGCCACACGTTTGCCGAAGGCGTAGTCCAGCAGCGAGGGATCCTCTTCGAGGGCGGCGGCGAGCAGCGACTCGCTCGGCACGAAGCAGACCACGAACTCGGGGCTCGACGACAGCCCCGCCCAGTACGTCTTGCGGGCGAGGGCATCGACGTGGGCCCGCACCGCCTTCACGTGCTTGTCGAGCAGGGTCCGCCGTCGCGCGGCCTCGGCCCCCTGCGCGGTCAGCGGGATGGCGCTCGCCTCGAGGAACGCGTCGAGCGGGACCTTGGCGTCGACCGCGATGGCCTTGTCGCCGGGAAGGCGGATCACCATGTCGGGACGACCGGCGCCCGCATCGGACGTGATCGACGCCTGCAGGTCGAAGTCGACATGACGCGTGAGCCCGGCCGCCTCGACCACGCGCCGCAGCTGGGTCTCGCCCCACACGCCGCGGGTGCTGCCCGAGCGCAGCGCGCTCGCCAGCGATTCGGTGGTCGCGCGCAACGCCTCGTCGGACTCGTGGGCGCGCCGCAGCTGCTCGGCGAGCGTGCCGAACTGCAGGTGCCGGTCCCGCTCGAGGTCGTCGACCTTCGTGTGCATCGCCGCCAGCGTCTCCTGCACCGGGGCGAGCGCCCGCAGCACCGACTGCTCCCGCCGCTCGCGTTCCTCGCGTGCCGCCTGGTCGTGTCGCGCCTGGGTCGCGAGTTCGCGATAGAGCAGCTGCTGGTGCTCGAGCTGCGCCTGCACGCCCTGACGCGCGGCCTCCGAGCCGGCGAGCCGCGCCGTGAGGTCGGCCTG
>DATEOM010000343.1:0-7249 GCA_035274105.1 Microbacterium sp. | reverse complement strand
GGCGAACGGCGTGAAGCCGGCGCTCTTCAGCGCCAACTCCGAGGGCGCGTGCCCCGCCTGCCGCGGCCTCGGCGTGATCATCACGAACCTCGGCTTCACGCAGACCGTCGAGACGCTGTGCGAACTGTGCGAGGGATCAGGCTTCAGCGACGAGGTGCTCGAGTACACCCTCGACGGGAAGAACATCGCCGAGGTCCTCGCGATGTCGGCGGCCGAGGCATCCGTCTTCTTCTCGAAGGGCCCTGCGCACACGACCCTGATGCGCATGATCGACGTCGGGCTCGGTTACATCACGCTCGGCCAGGCGCTGAACACGCTGTCGGGCGGCGAGCGGCAGCGGCTGAAGCTCGCGATCTCGATGGCGAAGAAGGGGGCGATCTACGTGCTCGACGAGCCGACCACGGGTCTGCACCTGGCAGACGTCGAGAACATGCTCGGGATGCTGGACCGCCTCGTCGAGGCGGGCAACAGCGTCATCGTGATCGAGCACCACCAGGCCGTGATGGCGCATGCCGACTGGATCATCGACATCGGTCCGGGCGCGGGTCACGACGGCGGCGCGATCGTGTTCGAGGGCACACCGGCAGACCTCGTCGCGGGCGGTGACACGCTCACGGCCCAGCATCTGCGGGAGTACGTCGGCGCCTCGACAGGCTCGGCGACCTGATCGATTCCGGGCTCGTCGAAGGATGGGTGTTTGTCCCCATCGATCCGGGCTGATCAGGCGGAATACGATCTCCGCAGTGGACACTCCCCATCCCGAGGCACGCGCCCCCGCGGGTTAGGCTGGGGTGTTCCCCCAGGTCTTCTGTGAGCTCGCGACGCCCCTCGCCGGGGTCCCACGCCACGACAAGACGCACGATGCCCCGGAGGTCGACGTCCCCATGAGCTCATTCGCGTGGCTTCGCGCGCGCCCGCGCGCGTTCGCGTCAGCGGGTGCCGTCACGGCGGCTGCCGTGACGATCACGACGCTCGCGTTCGTCTACCAGGGCGTGCCCACCACCGAGGTCGACCTCCACGACGGGGGCGTGTGGGTGACGAAGCAGTCGAGCCTGCTCGTCGGCCACTTCAACCACGAGTCGCAGGTGCTCGACGGCGCCCTGCGCACCACGAGCGACGACTACGACATCCTCCAGTCGGGCAGCACCGTCCTCGTCGTCGACGACGCCGGCTCCACCGTCAGCGTGGTCGATCCGGCCATGGTCGCGCTCTCGGGTGCGGCGGGCGTGCCGGGCGGCGCCGACGTGGCGCTCGGCGGCGATACGGTGGCGATCCTCGACGGCGCCTCCGGCGATCTGTGGGTCGTCGCGAGCGCGAGCGTCGGCTCGTTCCAGATCGAGGGCACCGACCCGACCGCCAACGTCGGCAAGGGGGCGGATGTCGCGGTCGGGGTCGACGGTGTCGTCTACGCCGTGTCGCCGACCTCCTCCGAGCTCGTCACGATCCGCGTCGGCGCGGACGGCACTCCCGAGGAGCCGAGCCGCTCCGGGCTCTCCGGCGTCGGCGACGACGCGGAGCTCTCGGTCACGGCGGTCGGCGATAAGCCGGCCGTGCTCGACACCGCCACGGGCGCCGTCATCGTCGACGGGCACGCGACCGAGGTCGACGGCGGACGCAGCGGCGTCCTGCAGCAGCCGTCCGCGGCATCCGATGCCGTCACGCTCTCGACGGCGGGAGCGCTCGTGCGCGTGCCGTTCGACGGCTCGGAGCCCACGACCGTCGAGGCCGGCGCCGACGGCGCCCCTGCCCAGCCGGTGTGGCTCGAGGGCTGCGGCTACGCCGCGTGGACGGGATCCGGCAAGTTCGTGCGCGACTGCGCGGGCAAGGCCGACGATCTCTCGGTCGACATCGACGGCATCGAGCCGACGTCGCTGCTGAAGTTCCGCGTCAACCGCGACGTGGTGGTGCTCAACGACGTCGTCGGCGGTGCCACGTGGATGGCCGCCGACGAGCTGCAGCGCGTCGACAACTGGGACGACATGACCCCGCCCGAGGGCGAGACCGAGGACGACGAGCAGACGACCGAGGAGACGACCGAGACGGTCCTCCCCGAGCGCTCCGAGATCAACACCCCGCCCGACGCCAACGACGACGACCTCGGCGTGCGTCCGGGCCGCACCACGATCCTCCCCATCCTGGACAACGACAGCGATCCCGACGGTGACGTGCTGACGACGCGCGTGGTCGACGGGGGCCCGTCGATCGGCGAGATCCAGTCGATCGACAGCGGCCGGGCGCTGCAGATCGCGATCCCGGAAGACGCCCAGGGCTCTGCATCGTTCACCTACGAAGTGTCCGACGGCCGCGGCGGCACCGACACCGCCAAGGTCTCGTTCTCGGTGCACGGCTGGGACGTCAACTCGCCGCCGACGCAGAAGCGCGTGACGACCGTCGCCGTCGAGGCCGGGGGCACCATCACATACAACGTGCTGCCCGACTGGATCGACCCCGACGGGGACGACGTGTTCCTCGGCTCGGTGGAGCCCGCCGAGGGCGACGAGGCGGACTTCACGTCGGACGGCCGCATCACCTATCGAGCCGTCGGCGGCACGCAGGGGCGCAAGGACGTCGAGATCACCGTCTCGGACGGCTCGGACGTGACCGTGGGAACCGTGCGCTTCGACGTGCGGCCGGTCGGATCGATCGACCCCGTCACGAACGCGGACTACATCGCGGTGCGCACCGGCCAGACCGCGACGGTCTCGCCGCTGGCAAACGACGTCGGCGCGGGTCGCGAGCCGCTGCGCCTGGCACGCGTCGACCCCGTATCCGGCGTCGACATCGTGCCCGACTACTCCAACAAGACCTTCACGTTCCGATCCGCCACGCCCGGCACGTACTACGTCCAGTACATGGTGGCGGCGGGCGCTGCCGGCGTCCCCGGCATCGTGCGCGTCGACGTGATCCCCGAGGGTGAGACCGACCTTCCGCCGGTCGCGGTACGCGACGTCGCGCTGCTGCCGAGCGGCGGGGAGGTGCTGGTCAACGTGCTGACCAACGACTCCGACCCGTCGGGCGGCATCCTCGTCGTCCAGTCGGTGACCGTCGAGCCCAACTCCGGCATCGCGGTGGCCGTGCTCAACCACGAGACCCTCCGCATCAGCGACCAGGCTGCGCTGTCGGAGCAGGTGCGCGTTTCGTACCGCATCTCGAACGGCTCGCAGTCGGCCGAAGGCGACGTCATCGTCATCCCGATCCCCGCGCCGGCGCAGCTGCGCCCACCCGTCGCGAACGACGACCAGGTCGTGGTGCGCGCGGGCGACGTCGTGACGATCCCCGTCCTCGACAACGATTACCACCCGAACGGCGATACGATCCACGTCGCGCCCGATCTCGTGCCGCCGCTCATCGAGCCCGAGAACGGCGAGATCTTCGTCTCGCAGGACACCGTGCGGTTCCGCGCGTCCGATGAGCCCGGCACCGTCTACGCGACCTACGAGGCCGTCGACAGCACCGGGCAGAAGGACGCGGGCTACATCACCATCCAGGTACTGCCGGTCAACGCGGACACGAACGCGGCGCCGCGGCCGCGCGACATCACGGCCCGCGTGCTGGCCGGCAGCCGCGTGAACATCGCGGTGCCGCTGGACGGCATCGACTCCGACGGTGACTCCGTCGAGCTCGTCGGGCTCGCCTCCTCGCCCGGAAAGGGGCGGATCGCCGAGACCGGGGCCGACCACTTCGTCTACGAGGCGTTCGACGACACCGCAGGCGTCGACACCTTCACCTACCGCGTCAGGGACCGCCTCGGCGCCGAGGCGACGGCAACCATCCGTGTCGGCGTCGCGCCCGCCGAGGGTGTGAACCAGGCGCCGTACGCCGTCAAGGACTCCGTGATCATGCGGCCTGGTCGCTCGGTCGCCGTCCCGGTGCTCGCGAACGACTCCGACCCCGACGGCGACGAGTTCGGCATCGTCAAGAACGGCCTGATCCTGCCCGACGTGGCGGGGCTCAAGGCCAAGGTCGACGGCAACCGCGTCGTCGTCACGTCGCCCTCGCAGCCGGTGGAAACCTCGCTTCAATACACGATCCGCGACGCGCGCGGTGGCGAGGCGAAGGCCGTGCTGCAGATCACGGTCGCCGAGGACGTGCCGCTGCAGAAGCCGATCGCTCGCGACGACTACGTCCGTGCGGCCGACGTCGAGGACGGCGTCGTCGACCTCGAGGTGCTCGCGAACGACGAGGACCCCGACGGCACCGTCGACGACCTCGAGCTCGAGGTCGCGGACGCGAACTCGCGTGTGCTCGCCGACGGCAAGGTGCGGGTCACGCTCGGCGACGCCGGCCGGCTCGTCACCTACACGATCACCGACCGCGACGGGAACGCGGCATCCGCCTTCATCCACGTCCCGTCGCTGTCCTCCCTGCCTCCGACTCTCGTGTCGACCGAACCGGTCGAGGTCAAGAGCGGTGAGACGGTCGAGCTCGCGCTCTCGAAGTACGTGCGTGCGGCGGGCGGCGGGAAGGCCGTCATCACCGAGGCCGCCAAGGTCACCGCCGCCCACAACGACGGCTCATCGCTCATCAAGGACCAGACGACGCTCGTCTACACCTCGGCGCAGGGATACTTCGGACCGGACGCCATCACGTTCGAGGTGACCGACGGCACAGGCCCCGACGACCCCGAGGGCCGCAAGGCGACGCTGACCCTTCCGATCACCGTGCTGCCGCCCGAGAACCAGCAGCCGACGTTCGTGAACGGGCAGATGGATGTCGCACCCGGCGAGGATCCGACGACGCTGGACCTCGGCGGCCTGACCACGGACCCCGACCCCGAGGACGCGGATCGCCTGGAGTACGAGATCGTCGGCGGATCGCCCGACGGCATGACGGCGTCGATCGAGGCTGACGAGCTGCGTGTGAGCGCGGCGGCGGACACGAAGAAGGGCACCGCCGGGACGATTCGCCTGCGCATCACCGACGGCACCACGGAGCCCATCGAGGGGGTCGTGAGCGTCCGCGTCATCGCGTCGACCCGTGAGCTGCCGACCGCGAACGACGACATCGTCGACGAGGCGCACCAGGGCAAGACGATCACCGTGCCGGTGCTGAGCAACGACGTCAACCCCTTCCCCGACAAGGCGCTGAAGGTCACCACCGCGGTCCTCGAGACGGGCCAGGGTGAGGCCGACGTCACCGGCGATCAGGTGCAGGTCACCCCCGACGCGAAGTTCTTCGGCACGATGGTCGTCCGTTACCGCGTGCAGGATGCCACGGGCGACCCCGACCGCGAGGTCGAGGGCCGCATCCGGCTGACCGTGCAGGGCAAGCCCGACGCTCCGGGCACCCCGATCGTCTCGAGCGTGCAGGATCGCACCGTCGTGCTGTCGTGGACGCCGCCGGCCAACAACGGCGCCGAGATCGAGCGCTACCTCGTCACCTCGACCGCTGGCAACTACGAGAAGGTGTGCCTCGCGACCACGTGCACGCTCGACGGGTTGACGAACAACGTCGAGTACAACTTCACGGTCGTGGCCGAGAACCGCGTCGGTGCGTCCGACCCGTCGGCGCCGTCCGAGACGGCTCGCCCCGACGCGCGCCCCGACACCCCGGCGGCGCCGACGCTCGTGTTCGGCGACCGCAGCCTGACCGTGTCGTGGGTCACGCCGACGACGCCGGGCTCGCCGGTCGAGAAGTACAACCTCGAGATCTCGCCGGCCCCGTCGTCGGGTGTGGGGCAGAAGGTGGACGTCGTCGGCAACTCGATCGTGTGGGACGGCCTCCAGAACGGCGTCGCCTACCAGGTGCGCGTTCAGGCCCTCAACCGCGCGCCCGAGCCTTCGAGCTGGAGCACGTGGTCCGTGAGCGAGATCCCGGCGCGAGCCCCCGATGCTGCCGCCGCTCCGACGACCGCTCGTCTGCAGCCGGTGGGTGCGCAGGCGCAGATGCAGGTGGCATGGAATGCACCGGCTGACAACGGCGACGCGATCTCGGGCTACCAGCTCGACGTCCTCCGGGGTTCGACCCTCGTGAACTCCATCCCGGTTGCCGCGGGGCAGACGAGCCAGGCCGTCGTGGTCGACACCTCGACGACCGACTACACCTTCCGCGTGCGTGCGCAGAACAAGGCCGGCTGGGGACAGTTCAGCCCGAACTCCGCGCCTCAGCGCGCCTTCACGGCGCCGGCTGCTCCGACGAACGTCAGCGCGAAGGAGGGCGATCGCTCGCTCACCGTCACCTACCAGCCGGGGGCGCTCAACGGCGCCAACCCGAATGAGGTCGGCTACCAAGCGTCGGTGAACAACGGCAACTGGCAGGCCCTGGCCGGCAACGGCGTGATCGGCGGGCTGGCCAACGGCACGGACTACTCGGTCCGCGTCCGTGCGGTTTCGACCGTCAGCGGTGCGAGCGAGCCGGGTGCGGCCTCCGCGGCGTCGAACACCGTGCGGCCCTACGGACCGGTCGGCAACCCCACGGTCAAGGCGAACGCCAACGGACGTTCCATCACGTACTCGTGGAGCCCGCCGTCGCCCAACGGCCGCGCCATCACGCAGATGCAGATCCGCATCGACGGCGGCGGCTGGCAGAACGTGGCGAACAACGGCTCGACGTCGGCGAACTACGGCTACAGCGAGACGCACCGGATCGACGCGCGCGCACAGGATGCCGCCGGCCAGTGGAGTGCGGTCGTGTCGGACTCGGCACGGACGGTGGACGCCCCGCAGCCCACGGCCGTCACGGGCAAGGGAGCGTCCGGCAACTGGCCCGGCTACTGCACGACGTACTCCTGCGCGTACATGACGGTCACGGTCAAGAACTTCCCCGCCGGCAACTACGTGCTGCGCTGCAACGACGACGCCGCAGGCACGTGGGGGTCGCGCACCTACTACGTGCCGGAGAACGGCACCGTCCAGCTGAGCTGCTACTACGGCAACCCGGGCCGCCGGGCGTGGGTCTCGATCGACGGATGGGGATCCGCCGATCCGGTCACCTGGTACTGACCGCACGCCCATGACACACGACATCCCAACGAGAAGCGAGACGAACTCATGACGATGACCCCCGAACAGGCGGCCTGGTTCCAGGGCACCTTCGCGCGACTGGTCGACAACGTCGACCAGGCCCTCATGGGCAAGCGCGAAGTCGTGGGGCTGGTGCTCTCGGCGATGCTCGCCGAGGGCCACGTGCTGCTGGAGGATGCCCCGGGCACGGGCAAGACGAGCCTCGCCAAGGCCCTCGCGGCCACCGTGCAGGGCACGTCGAGCCGCATCCAGTTCACGCCCGACCTGCTCCCGTCGGACGTGACGGG
>DATEOM010000342.1:0-4733 GCA_035274105.1 Microbacterium sp. | reverse complement strand
ACGTCAGGCGGGTTCACCTCGCGGGGGCATCCGGCGTATCTGACGCCGTTGTACAGCTTCATCGAGGTCGTCGATCAGCTGCGCGGCACCGCGGGGGACCGGCAGGTCCGGGATGCCGGGCTGGCGGTGACGTCGGCGGAGCTGGGGAACTACAACGCGGCGCTGGTGCATGTTCTGGAAGGGGTCCACTGATGCTCGAGTCCGTGCACGTCGATTACCCGCATCCGTATCCGCCGCGGGTCAGCGAGTTCTCCCAGACGTTCTGGGACGCCCTCGCCGAGGGTCGGTTCCTGACCACCCGCAGCGTGTCCACGAACCGGTTGACGTTCCCACCCAAGCCGCTCTCACCGGACGACTGGTCCACCGACATGGAATGGGTGGAGCTGTCCGGCACCGGCACGCTGTATTCCCACACCACGATCCACGCGTCACCGACCGCGTTCCTCAGCGAACTGCCCTACATCGTGTGCATCGTCGACCTCGACGAAGGGCTGCGACTGGCCACCCGCTACCTCGGCGACGCCCCGCCCACGATCGGCGCCCGGGTGGGGCTGGTCACCGTGCACCACACCGACCGGGTCTCCTACGCCGCCCGCCCCCTCTGACCCACCCACCCACACGGAAACCACCACCGCACACCCCACGGCCACCGCAGATCCTTGCGCGCGTCGGATTTGGGACTTAGATTTGAATGGTTCGGCCAATGGAGAATGGGCCGTGCGCCAACCGACAGGTCTCAACGAGGAGGCATCCGATGCCAGATCCGAGATCGCGGGCCCTGCAGCTCGCCCGGTCACAGCCGCAGATCTTCCCGTGGGACCCGGGCGTCGACGCGTTCGCACGAGCGGTCGCGGTCGTGCGACGCGCGCAGACGAGTGCGGATCTGCTCGCATCCGTCCCCCGCGCCGTGGTCGAGCTCGGATTCGAGCGCGTCATGGTCTCCCTCGTCGACGAGGAGCACTGGCGGCCCCAGGCCGTTCAGATCGCCTCCGACCAGACCTGGTCGGCGCGCGTCCTGGACACCGCACTCGGCATGCCCCAGCCGATCGAGCGCACCGCCCCCGAGAAGCGCGTCATCGAGCGGGCAAGCCCCGTCGTCGTGCCGCCGCCGCGCGATGTCCACCCGTGGTCGAAAGAGACCTGGGAATACCGGCATCCTTCGAAGATCACCGCGTACGTCGCATCGCCGATCGTCAGCGACGGCCGTGTGGTCGCGATCATCCATGCGGACCGCGGGACGTCGTGCCGGTCCGTGAACGGATCGCACGCGTCGCTCCTGTGGACCTTCTGCGGCGTCGTCGAGCTGGCGTTCGCGGCGACATCGGCGCAGGAGCGCCTCGGCCGCCTGCGCGAGCACCTCGGCGACATGCTGGCGCTCTCGGGCGGTGCGCCGGCGGCGCCGACACCCGGCCGGGTCAGCGAGCTCCCGCCCGGTCGACCGGCTGTCGCGCCGGCGGCAGAGGAGGCGGGACTCACCAGCCGCGAACGGCACATCCTCGAACTCGTGGCGCGTGGGATGAGCAACGCCCAGATCGCCGACCAGCTCGTTGTTGCTGAGAGCACGGTGAAGGCGCACGTCAAACATGTCCTCGCGAAGACCCGGAGCGCGAATCGGACTGCAGCGGCGCTCAAGTGGACGCGAGGCGAAGTCGTCTGAGACGAGAGAGGCGACACCCCGGCCGGATGGCCGGGGCGTCGCCTTGTTGCTCGGGGGACATCCGACCGCGCCTCAGCCCTCCAGCACGGTGACGGCGCCAGTGCTGCCGTCGATGGAGACGAGAGCTCCCTCGCGGATGCGGGACTGGGCGCCATGCACCGAGACGGCCGCGGGGATGCCCAGTTCGCGCGACACTATCGCGGCGTGGGAGATGGTGCTCCCGGTCTCCACGATGACCGCCCCGGCGGCGAGGAACAGTGTGCCCCAGCTCGAGTCGGTGGTCTTCGCGACGAGCACGTCGCCGGGCACGACCTCGACGTCGTCGTCGATGGAGCGGATGATCTTCGCCCGGCCCGTGTGGGTGCCGGGCGACACGCCGAGGCCCTGGAGCACATCGCCTTCGCCCGCGGGCAGCAGCTCGTGGGCGTCCTTGGTGAAGTCGCTCCTGCTGGGGTAGACCCCGTTGACGATGAACGGCGGGGTGCTCGCCTCCAGATCGGCGAGGTCCGCGCGGCGCTCCCAGATCACTTCAGTGAACGCGGAAGGGTCGGCGATGAAATCATCGACCTCGGAGTCGAGGAGCATCAGCACATCGACCCAGTCGTCGAGGTGACCGCGCGCGACGTAGCGGTTCCCGAGCGCCTTGAAGGTCTCACGGATCGCGTTCATCAGGCGGGTGCTCTGCACCTTCGAACCTTCGCGGGCTGTCATGATCGCGGGTGCGACCGCGGCGGCCGCCAGGAACGTCCCCTGTGCCGCAGCATCCACCGACAGCGCCTCGGCCACGGCCGCGATCGCCTCCTCCCGCGCCTTCAGCGAGGACTCCGTGCGCGCCTGGGGCGACGCCGTCGACGGCGACCGCCGTGCCGCATCGATCATCTGCAGGACGAGGCGCGGCTCCGAAGCGTACGTGGGCGAGCGGAGCTCCCAGACCGAGGGGCCGATGAATCCCCACGCGCCGATGAATGCATCGAACTCCGAGACGAACCTCGCGGCATCGGGATCGGAGCTGGTGCGGAGCCGATCGAGCAGTCCCTCGACGCCCGCGTCGAAGGCGGCGGTCAGCGACGGCGAGTCGCGCACGATGCGGGAGATCTCCCACAGGGCGAGCGACTGCTTCGCCGAGTCGGCGTCGCCCTCTCCCGAGAGCACCGCGGCGGCCTTGTCGCCCAGGCCGACGGCTGCGGCGCTGCCGGCGATGGTGCCGCCGATGATGTTCGCGGCGAACGTGTTCACCATGTGCTGGGTGAACGGCCCGCGCAGCTTGTGAGCGAGCGCCCGCGCGTGCGCGACGAGCCCGGCATCGGACAGTGTGTTGAAATCGGGCGTGGCAGCGAGGATCTCGTCGATCGCCTTGCGGTGCACCCCGTTCGGGTCCGCGGCGGGGGCGAAGAGCGACGCCATCCACTCACCGGTCGCCGCCGTGCGCTCCTCGTTCTCGTCGTCCGGGTGCGCGACGTAGGCCGGCACGTCCGGGTTGGCGCCGAAGAAGGACTGGTCGATCGCGTCGGTCGTGAACCCGGGCGCGCGGACGCCGAGCACCCGGTTGAGCGACAGGTTCATGTAGATGTACCCGCCGAAGGACGCGACGCATTGGTCGCTGCCGAGCTCCTCGGGACCGAAGTCATCGCGGCTGAACGTCCCCATGCGGATCAGCGCGTCTCGGAAGCCGCCTTCGAGCGCGACCAGTCCGACGAGGCTCCAGTTGAGTGGGCTGGAGGGCTCGATGAACACCTCGCCGGAGTTCGCGCGGGTGTACATCGGGTAGCGAGGGCTGATGGCGTCGTCGCTGGGCAGCAGCTTCTCCGTCTGTACTGCAGTGCTCATGGGCGGTCTCCTTCGATCGCTTGTTCGGGCTGGGCTCAGACTCCCGGGTTCGGCCCCAAAGTAGTGCGAGTCGGCTCCGCGTGACACGGGTGGAGCGACTCTGCGCGCGCGATCGCTCCATTGGTGGGTGCCGTCCTCCTCCTTCAGGGGGAGGAATCGCGCCATCGCGCGCCTGCGGTTTGGCCTGCGTGCCGGCGCGGGTGAAGAGTGGATCCTGACTCAGGAGGATTCCCATGATCAAAGACGAAGACGTCGAGTTCCACACGCCGAGCCCCGATCCGATGTGGGCCGAGACCAACTACTTCGGGTTCGAGATCCCGGAAGCCGGCGCACACATCGGCCTCTACTCTCTCTTCCGCCCGAACCTCGGGATCGTGAACTCCGCGATCTTCGCCAACTCGCGCATGGTGCCGGTGCAGACCGGGATCGACTACTGGGACCACCGCGCGTACCTGCCGATCGGCGACAACAAGCTGTCCCACTTCAAGCTGGCCAACAGTCTCGAGGTGAAGAACCTGGACCCGAATCGGCTCTGGGAGATCCGCTTCGACAACGAGTGGCTGAAGATCGACGTCCAGTACCGGGGGCTCATGGCTCCCTACGACATCCATGACCCGAACATGGATCCGCTCGCTCGCGACCACGGCACCGACCTCGCATCGGCTGACCTGTGGAAGGGCGGCCACTTCGACATGACGGGGTCGGTGCAGGGCGTGGTCGAGCTCCTGGGACGCCGATACGAGGTCGACTGGTTCCTCACGATGGACCACAGCTGGGGAGTCCGCGGCGAGTACCAGCCCGGAACGATGACCTGGCTCCAAGGGCACTTCAACCGCGATCTGGCGGTGCATGCCATCTTCCAGTTCGATCCCACCGTGCCGCTGGATGAGCCGCTTGATCTCGCGATCAGCCACTCGTACATCATGGATCACGGCGAGGCCGTCGGCGTCAAGGCCGGCACAGGGCGCACGCTCCGCGAGGGCCTGGCGCAGCGTGAGGTGGAGATCGAGCTCGTCGACGTGCGCGACCGCGTGTGGAAGCTCAGTGGAACAGCGAAGACGGGATTCCCCTCCGAGTACTGGCCGGGTTCGTCCTCTCCCATGGCGCTTCTGGAATGGACGATGAACGGCCAGACCGGTTACGGCACGACGACGGACTTCTACGACTACAGCCACTACACGCGCCTGTTCGCGGGTCGGCAGCAAGTGGCAGCCGCGCGCTGAGCGGTATGCAGTGCCCTCGGGCGGGA
>DATEOM010000341.1:0-2018 GCA_035274105.1 Microbacterium sp. | reverse complement strand
GGGGGCGGGCGTAGGCTGACTCAGTGAGTCACGAGCAGTCTTCCCTTCCCGATCGCGATGTGGTGGACGGGCTCGACGACGCGACGGCGCTGGACCTCGGCGTCACCACGGGGACGCGCCGCGTCGTGACCGACGCCGCCGTGGCCCGGGAGCGTCGGCTCGGCGGGATCTTCACCTTCTCGGCGTACCTGCTGTGGGGGTTCCTGCCGCTGTACTTCCTCCTTCTCGCGCCGACGGGCCCGTGGGAGATCGTGGCCTGGCGCATCCTGCTGTCGCTCGTCTTCTGCGCGCTGCTGCTCACCGTCACCCGCACCTGGCCGCGGCTCGCCGCGATCTTCCGGCAGCCGCGGCTGCTCGGCCTCACCGTCATCGCGGGCCTCTTGATCTACGTCAACTGGCAAGTCTTCATCTACGGCGCCCTGAGCGGCCACGTCATCGAGACGAGCCTCGGCTACTTCATCAACCCGATCGCGACGGTGCTGCTCGCCGTGCTCGTGCTGCGCGAGCGGCTGCGGCCTACGCAGTGGGTGGCCATCGGCATCGCCGCGGCGGCCGTGGTCGTGATCGTGGTCGGCTACGGCGCGTTCCCGTGGATCGCGCTCACCCTCGCCGCATCCTTCGGCGTCTACGGCCTGGTGAAGAAGAAGGTCGGCCCTTCGGTCGACGCCGTGAGCGGCCTCACCCTCGAAACGCTGTGGCTCACGCCGATCGCCGTGGTCGTGCTCGTCGTCGTCGGCGCGACCGAGGGGCTCTCGATGGGCACCGAGGGCTGGCAGCACACCGTGCTGCTCAGCCTCACCGGCGTCATCACGGCGGTGCCGCTGCTGCTGTTCGCCGCGGGGGCCCGCCGGGTGTCGCTCACCACGATCGGGCTCATGCAGTTCGTTGCGCCGATCCTGCAGTTCCTCGTCGGCTGGCTGGTGCTCGGCGAGCCGATGCCCCTCGAGCGCTGGATCGGCTTCGGCCTCGTGTGGCTGGCGCTGCTCGTGCTCACGGTGGACTCGCTGCTTCACGCCCGCCGCACGCGCCTCGCCGCGGCATCCGTCCCCGCGCCCTGATCGAGTCGCGGCGTTTCGATCCGATCGAGGTGATCCGGACGCGCGGAACACGTCGATCCGCGCAGAACACCGCAACTCGCGAGCAGAGTCGCGCCGCGCCGCGCAGCGCCGCGCTCAGCGGACGAGGCGGGCGATCGCCTGCGTGGCCTCGGTGATCTTCGCGTCGGCCTCCGGGCCGCCCAGGCGCGCAGCATCCACCACGCAATGACGCAGGTGGTCGTCCAGGAGGCCCACGGCGACCGCCTCGAGGGCGGACGTCAGCGCACTGATCTGGGTGAGGATGTCGATGCAGTACTTCTCGTCCTCGACCATCTTGTGGATGCCGCGGGCCTGACCCTCGATCCGCTTGAGGCGATTGAGGTACTTGTCCTTGTCGGTGATGTAGCCGTGGTGGGAGTGCTCGCCGGCGTGCGAGGCGGAGTGCTCGAGAGCGGTGTCGGTCATGTCGGACTCCTTCAACGGTGAGTGGTCGAGAGGCTGCGGAACCGTCGCAGGCGCAGGCTGTTGCCCACCACGAAGACGCTCGAGAACGCCATCGCCGCACCGGCGATCATAGGGTTCAAGAGGCCCAGGGCCGCCAGCGGGATGGCGGCCACGTTGTACGCGAAGGCCCAGAAGAGGTTGACCCTGATCGTGCCGAGGGTCGCGCGCGAGAGGCGGATCGCGTCGGTCACGCTGCGCAGGTCGCCGCGCACCAGCGTGACGTCGGAGGCCTCGATCGCAGCATCCGTCCCCGTTCCCATCGCGAGACCCAGGTCGGCCTGCGCGAGGGCGGCGGCGTCGTTGACGCCGTCGCCGACCATGGCGACGACGCGCCCCTCGCCCTGGAGCTGGGTGACGACGGCCACCTTGTCGTGCGGGAGCACCTCGGCGATCACGCGCTCGATGCCGACCTCGTCGGCGATCGCGCGTGCCGCGGCGGCGTTGTCGCCGGTGAGCAGCACCGGCGTGAGGCCGAGG
>DATEOM010000340.1:0-2769 GCA_035274105.1 Microbacterium sp. | reverse complement strand
CTCCCGCGCTGCGCCGTTCTCGTCGGCGGCTCCCGCGTCGCCGATGACACCGCACTCGGCTCCGATGACCTCGTCGACGTGCTGCCGCCCTTCGCCGGCGGCTGAGCCCGCGCGACAGCGCTGAGCCGCACCACAGCGCTGCGCCGCACGACAGCGCCGAGCCGCACGACAGCGGTGAGTCGCGCGACGGCGCTGCGCCGCGCGACGGCAGAGAGCGGCGGCGACACAGAATCGGAGAACTTCGCCGACACGCCGCTGACGGGCGCCTCGGCCCGGCGCGTCGCGCAGAACCTCCGATTCTGTGCGCGGCGGAACGGGATGAGCGTCAGCCGCCGAGGCCGAGCCAGGTCGCGGTGCCGTCGGATTCGACCTGGCGCTTCCACACCGGAAGGTCGGTCTTGATCGTCTCGATGAGGGTGCGGCAGACCTCGAAGGCCTCCGCCCGGTGCGCGGAGGCGACCGCGATCACGACGGCGGCATCGCCCACCTGCAGCGTTCCGACCCGGTGCGACACGGCGACGAGCGCGCCGGTCGCCGCGATCGCCGCCGACGCGAGCCGGGCGAGCGTCGCCTCGGCGTCGGGGTGCGCGGAGTATTCGAGGGCGACGACGGCGGTGGCAGCATCCGGATCGTGATCGCGCACGCGGCCCACGAACGTGGTGACCGCGCCCATGCGGGAGTCGTCGACCGCGCGGAGGTGCGCGTCGAGGTCGAGCGGCTCGCTGCTGATCGCCGCGACCCGCACGGCGTCGGTCGACACGGCCATCAGTGGTCGCTCCCGCCGAGCTGGTCGAGCACGTGGCGGGCGACCGACACCACCACCGGCATCCCGGAGGCCACGCCGCCCGGCGATCCGGGAAGGTTCACGACGAGCACGCCGTGCGGGTCGACGACTCCGGCGAGTCCCCGCGTCAGCATGCCCGCAGGCTTCTCGGCCGCGCCCCGGCGGCGCAGCTCCTCGGCGATGCCGGGGATCTGGCGGGTCACGACGCGCGCGGTGCCCTCGGGGGTCTGGTCGCGCGGCGAGACGCCCGTGCCGCCGGTCGTGATGATGAGCTTCACGCCCGCGACGACCTCCGCCGTCAACGCACGCTCGACGCTGTCGGCGCCGTCGGGGACGACGACCGCATCCGCGCAGTCGAACCCCGCCTCGCGGAGGGCGGCGACGGCGATGGGTCCGCTCGCGTCGGTCCGCGAACCCGCGGATGACCGGTCCGACACGGTGACGACAGCGGCTCGGGTCATGCCCCCAGCCTAGGCGCGCCCGCCCGGCTGCGCGCGGCGCTCGAGCCGCACGATCACCGACTTCGATGTCGGGGTGCCCGAGACGTCGGCGACCGAGTCGAGCGGCACGAGCACGTTCGTCTCGGGGTAGTACGCGGCGGCGTTGCCTCGCGGCGTGCGGTACGCGACGATGCGGAACTCCTCCGCCCGGCGCTCCTCGATCGTGCCGTCGGGACGCGTCCACTCCGACACCAGGTCGACGATCTCGTCCTCGGCGAAGCCGAGCGACACGATGTCCTTCGCGTTCACCAGCACCACGCGGCGGCCGCCGTGGATGCCCCGGTACCGGTCGTCCTTGCCGTAGATCGTGGTGTTGTACTGGTCGTGCGAGCGCAGCGTCTGCAGCAGCAGGCGTCCCCGCGGGATCACCGGGTACTCGAGCGCGTTCACCGTGAACCGCGCCTTGCCGTCGACCGTCGCGAACCGGCGGGCGTCGCGCGGACCGTTCGGCAGGTGCAGTGTGCGCCCCTTGTCGATGCGCTTCTCGTAATCGTCGAAGCCCGGCACGACCCGCTCGATGTGCGAGCGGATGAGCGCGTAGTCGGCCTCGAGCGCCGCCCAGTCGGCCTGAGGGACGTTGGACGGATGCTGCAGCCCGGCCGGATCGGAGGCGGTGACTGCCACCGCGGCCTCCTCGGCGGGCGAACGCTCGGGGTAGCCGCGGTCGTGGCGGGCAGCGTCTTGCGGTGCGCCGGCATCGAGGTGCTTCGCGGGCGCCTCCGCCGGCGAATCGCCGCTCGTCCCGAAGACGAGCGCGCTCAGCCGCGCGACGATGGCGACCTCGCTGAGCAGGTCCTCCGACGGCGGGGCCAGGCGTCCGCGCGACGAGTGCACGGCGCCCATCGAGTCCTCCACGGTGACCCGCTGCTCGCGGCCGCCGCGACGGTCGCGGTCGGTGCGGCCGAGCGTCGGCAGGATGAGCGCCCGCCGCCCCGTGACGACGTGCGACCGGTTGAGCTTGGTCGAGACGTGCACGGTGAGACCGACGCGCGCCATGCCGGCCTCGACGACCGCGGTGTCGGGAGTGGCCGACACGAAGTTGCCGCCCATCCCCATGAAGAAGCGCACGCGCCCGTCGCGCATCGCGCGGATGGCCTCGACGGTGTCGAACCCGTGCTCGCGCGGTGCAGCGAACCCGAACTCGGCGTCGAGCGCATCGAGGAAGGCGGTCGACGGCTTCTCGTAGATGCCCACCGTGCGGTCGCCCTGCACGTTGGAGTGCCCGCGCACCGGGCAGACGCCCGCGCCGGGTCGCCCGATGTTGCCCTGCAGCAGCAGCACGTTCACGATGTCGCGCAGCGTGGCGACCGAGTGCTTGTGCTGGGTCAGCCCCATCGCCCAGCAGACGATGGTGGCCTTCGACGTGCGCACCGCCTCGCCGACGCGGCGCAGCGCCTTCTCGGGCAACCCCGTGGCGGCGACGAGGTCGCGCCACGCAGCATCCGTCATCGCCTGACGGTAGGCGTCGAAACCGCTGGTGTGCTC
>DATEOM010000339.1:0-14023 GCA_035274105.1 Microbacterium sp. | reverse complement strand
CGAGGCAGACCGCGTTCGCGATCCGCACCATCTCGAGGAAGACCCGGGCGTCTGCGGCGTCCGCGGTCTCGGGGACGCCGATCCGCTGGACGGTCATCACGGCGGCGTCGGTCAGGTCAGTCATCGAGCACCTTCTTCCATGCACCCTCGTATGCGATCGGCGCGAAGCCGATCGCCTCGTTGATGTCCAGCATGGGCCGGTTCTCCTCTGCGTTGTAAGTGATGACACGCGCCGAGGCGGGCGCGACCTCGCGCCACGACAGCAGTCCGGCGCACTTCACGAGCGTTCCGAGCTTGTGCCCGCGGTGCTCCTTGAGCACCAGGGTGTCCTCCTGATGGGATGCCTCGGTGCGGTCCTTGCCGATCACCAGCTCGTTGAACGCGCACAGCTCACCGGTCTCGACGTGCTGCGCGGCTGTGACCTGGAGGAAGCGCCCGGTCGACGTGTACTTGCTGTCGTGCTCCGCGATCCGTGCGGCATCCCAGGTCTCTTCGTCGAACTCGAGCGCCGCTGCCGGCGCATCCGTCGACATGCGGGACTTCATCCAGGCGTAGCCCGCGACGTACTCCTCGGGAGTCGGTGCGGACCACTGGAGTACGCGGTAGGCGACCGAGGCGGCCTGCGACTCGGCGAGGAGTCGCTCGACGCCGTCGAACGAACCGGTGAGATCGAAGGCGCTGTTGCGCTCCACCTGCTCGAGCTTGTAGCCGTGGCGCAGGTAGAACCGGGCGACATGATCCTGCGGGATCTCGCCGAAGCCGGTGGGCGGAGCCAGTTGCGGCCCCGGCGCAGCGGGATGCTCCGCCCAGGACTGCAGCACCGTGCGGCCGTGCTCGCGAGCCGTTCGCTCGACGAGGTCGTAGGCCGCGGAGCCGATGCCGCGGCCCCACGACTCCTGCAGGAGTTCGATCAGCCAGAAGGCGGCCGTCGAACCGTCCTCGTGGGGGATGTCGACGCCGATGCGCCCGATGATCGCGCCGTCGTCCACGACCACCCAGCTCAGGCGGGTCTCGTACTCGGAGGGCTGGTAGTGGGGGCGCAGCTCATCCGCGGTGATCCGGTGGTCGTCATGACCCGAGATCTCGCGGTAGATGAGGTTGCGCACCCGGACCATCTCGACGAAATCGGTGGCGTCCGGCGCGTCGGTCGAGGCGGGTACGACGAGGGGGCGGAACTCCAGCCCCGTGATGGTGGTCATGTCGATGCGTCCTTGCGTTGTCGATGCGAACAGCTGGGGGTGGGGTCCGCCGCCCTGGTGCGGGCGGCGGACCCGGTGGCCGTCACGGCCGGGGCGCGAGGCTGGCCTCGCGGAGGTAGGCGCGTTCACGCTGCGCGGTGTCCTCCTGGTGCCGGTACGCCTGTGCGTGCCGGCGGCGGTCGTCCGCGAGCCGCGGGGTGCGGGTGCTCCACAGCAGCAGCCGCAGGCCCAGATGGAGGGCGAGGCGGTCCAGGAGCGAGGTGCGGGTGTCGCGGCTCGGGAGCCGCAGCGTATCGGGAAGCCCCGAGGGGCGCTGCGGCGCAAGGAGAGTGTTCATGATTGCTCTTTCCAGATGGGAGTGGTGCCTCGGGCGGGCGCCGGGAGGCGGAGATGCCGTGCCGCAGCACGACGGGACGAGAGGCAGGGGGAGCGCGCTCAGCACCACGAGGCGGGTGCGGCGCGGCGGACGGTCCTCGCCCGCAAACGGGCAGACTCGTCCCCTGCGGGGATCAGATGGCGGCGGGGAAGCGGCCGCTCAGCACAGCGCCGAAGGAGACGGTCCCCGACGCGACGGCACGGATCGCTCCGCCATCACGGGCGGCGATTCCGGTTGGAGTCATCAGCATCATCGGGGGACCTCCTTTCTCGACTTCAGACGCAGAGAGTGACGTTAGCGGGTACGGGATGCCCGCGTCAAGCTTTCTCGCAGATTCGGTGATCCCATGGCGTGTCGCGGGATCCGCGCCCCCTTCGGCCGGTCTTCCGGGTGCGCGTGGTGCGCTCCGGTAGCGTAAGCGGGTAAACGACCGGGGTGGAAGGCGAATCCATGCACCTGAAGAGCGTGACGCTCAAAGGGTTCAAGTCGTTCGCCCAGCCGACGACGTTCGCTCTCGAACCCGGGGTCACCTGCATCGTCGGTCCCAATGGGTCCGGCAAATCCAACGTCGTCGACGCGCTCGCGTGGGTGATGGGGGAGCAAGGGGCCAAGACCCTTCGCGGCGGCAAGATGGAGGACGTCATCTTCGCCGGCACCGCGACGCGCGGCCCGCTCGGCCGCGCCGAGGTGCAGCTCACGATCGACAACAGCGACGGCGCTCTCCCGATCGAGTACTCCGAGGTGACGATCAGCCGAACGCTGTTCCGCAACGGCTCGAGCGAATACGCCATCAACGGCGAATCCTGCCGCCTGCTCGACGTGCAGGAGCTGCTGAGCGACTCCGGTCTCGGTCGGGAGATGCACGTGATCGTCGGGCAGGGCCGCCTCGACAGCGTCCTGCAGGCGACGCCCGAAGACCGCCGCGGTTTCATCGAGGAGGCGGCGGGCATCCTCAAGCACCGCCGGCGCAAAGAGAAGACGCTCCGCAAGCTCGACGCGATGGAAGCGAACCTCACGCGCCTCAGCGACCTGGCCGGGGAGCTGCGCCGGCAGCTGAAGCCGCTCGGCCGCCAGGCCGAGATCGCCCGCGAGGCGGCGACCATCGCCGCCGTGGTCCGCGATGCGAAGGCCCGTCTCCTGGCCGACGAGATCGTGGGACTTCGGGCCGAGCTCGCCTCGCACGCGCAGAGTGAGCACGAGCGGCACGCCGAGCGCGTGGTGCTGCAGGAGCGACTCGACAACGCCCGCGTGCGCATCGAGCAGCTCGAGGGCGACCAGCGCTCCGAGAGCGTGGACCGCGCGCGCCGCGTGGCCTTCGGCCTCGAACGGGTGCAGGAGCGTCTGCGTGGCCTGTACGCCCTGGCCGGTCAGCGGCTCGCCCTTCTCGGCGACGCCGAGGACGACGATCGCATCGAGCTCACCACCGTCTCGCAGGCGATGATCGACGAGGCACGCGCCGAGATCGACGACGTCTCGGACGGCCTCGGCGCCGCGCAGGACGCCGCCGCCGAAGCCGCACGCGCCGTCGTACGCGCACGCGCCGAGCTCGACGCGCTCGACGTCGACATCGCCGCGCAGAGCGCGCTCGTCTCGGAGCACGACATGCGCATCACGGCCCTGCGCGGTACCTCGGAGGCCGCAGCGTCGGCCCTGAACGCGGTGCGCAGTGCGGTCGAACGGCAGCAGAAGGCGCTGGATGCCGCGCTCGCGCGCCGTGCGGAGGCCGAAGAGATCCTCGCCGGCGTGGATCCCGACCTCGTTCCCGAAGAGTCCTCCGCCGACCACGCCGCGGCGTACGACCGGGCGCAGCGGGATGCGAGCGAGTCCGAGTCCGCGGTCTCCTCGCTCCGGGAGCGCCTGCACGCCGCGGAGCGCGAGCGCGAGGCACTGACCGCGCAGACGGCAGCACTGAGCCGCGCGCTCGACGTGAAGAACGGCGCGTCGTCGCTCATCGGCGAGGGGCGCCACGGCGTTCGCGGGCTGGTGGGCGACGCGGTCCAGGTCGAGCCGGGATTCGAGGCAGCCATCGCGGCCGTGCTGGGACCGATCGCCGAGGGCGTCCTCGTCGAGGACCGGGACAGCGCGTTCGCCGTCGCCGACGACGCGCGCACCGCCGACGCGGGCGTCGTCGACATCGTGATCGCCTCGGCCGGCACGATGCGCCCGTCGTTCCCGACGCTGCCCGGCGTCGTGCCGGCGCGCGAGGTCGTGACCGCCCCCGAGGGTGTGGTCGGCCTGCTGTCGTACGTCCTGGTGGCCGACGACCTCGACACCGCGCGCGAGGCCGGACGCGTGCTGGCGAACGCCCAGCTCGGGGCGCCGATCACCCTCGTCACGCGTCGCGGCGAGGTGTACACCGAGTTCTCCCTGCGCGCGGGCGCCGGGGCCTCGCGGTCGCGCCTGGAACTCGCTGCGGAACGGGATGCTGCGGCCGACCGTCGCGACGAGATCGCGGTCGTGGCGGACTCGCTGCGACAGGCGCTCACGGACGCCACCCGCGAGCTCGAGTCCGCCCGTCTCCGCACGAAGACGACGCTCGCGACCCTGCGCGAGCATGACGCCGCCCTCGCCGCCCACGCCGAGCAGGTCAACCGGGCCACCGTGCGGCATGAGGCCGCTGTCGCCGAGTGCGATCGGCTCGCCGCCGGACTCGCCCAGGCGGCCGCGGCCGTCGAGGAGGCCGAGTCCTCGGCGCGGTCCGCCGAGGACCAGCTCACCTCGGCACTCGAAGCTCCCCGGCCGATCCTCGACGCGTCAGCGCGCGAAGGCATGCTCGCGGCCCTCGAAGAAGCGCGCGACGGCGAGATGCGCTCACGTCTCGACGTCGAGACGCTCCGCGAACGCATCCGGGCCGGTGAAGCCCGCGTGGTCGCGCTCGAGCGCCAGCGCGAGCGCGAACGCGAGGCCGCGGCCGAGGCGGCGCGTCGTGCCGTCGTCCGCCGCGCGCAGCGTGAGATCGCCGCCGGGGTCGCAGGTCACCTGCCCGCGGTGATCGACTCGGTCGACCGGTCCCTCGCGCAGGCCCGTGTCGAGCTCGCCGCCGCGGAGTCCGAGCGCACCGCGGTCACCGCCGAGCTCGCCCAGCTCCGCACGCAGGAGAAGGCCGTGCGTGAGCGACTCGCCGGACTCACCGAGAGCGTCCACAGCCTCGAGCTGCAGATCCACGAGAAGCGCCTCCACGTGACGGGACTGCTGGAGCGGGTGCAGTCCGAACTCGCTCTCGACGAAGACATTCTCGTTTCGGAATATGGACCCGATCAACCCGTTCCGTTGGATCCGGCGGCTGCGTCCTCGCCTGTGGAAGGCGAGCAGGCCGGGGCAGCGGCATCCGTCGCATTCGATCGCCCGCAGCAGCGACGACGTCTGCAGGATGCCGAGCGGAAGCTTGCCCAGCTCGGCCGGGTGAACCCGCTCGCGCTGGAGGAGTTCGAGGCGCTCGAGCAGCGTCATATATTCATGACCGAGCAGCTCGCCGATCTCACGCAGACCCGCAAGGACCTGCTGACGATCATCGAGGAGCTCGACGAGCGCATGCAGATCATCTTCCTGGCGGCCTTCGAGGACACGAAGACCGCGTTCGGAGAGGTGTTCCCGATCCTGTTCCCGGGCGGAACCGGGTCGATCGCGCTCACGGACCCGGACTCCCCGCTCACGACGGGGATCGAGGTGGCCGTCCGCCCGGTCGGCAAGAAGATCGAGCGGCTCTCGCTGCTCTCAGGCGGGGAGCGGTCGCTCGCCGCGGTGGCGCTGCTGACCGCGATCTTCAAGGCTCGGCCCAGTCCGTTCTACATCCTCGACGAGGTCGAGGCCGCGCTCGACGACGCCAACCTCGGACGCCTTCTCGGCGTCTTCGAGCAGCTGCGCGCCTCCAGTCAGCTCATCGTCATCACTCACCAGAAACGCACGATGGAGATCGCCGATGCCCTCTACGGCGTCTCGATGCGCCAGGACGGCGTCTCAGCCGTGGTCGGCCAGCGCATCGCCGAACGCGCCGCCTCCTGACCGACCCTAGGCTTAGACGCATGGCAGAGAGCTCCTGGTCGCTCGGTCGCGCGCTGCGCGGCATGTTCGTCAAGCCCACGATCGACGAGACGACGTGGGACGACCTCGAGACCGCGCTGCTCACCGCGGACTTCGGACCCGACATCACCGAGCGCATCGTCGACGAGCTTCGGGAGAAGGTGGAGCGCTATCGCACGACCGACCCGAAGGACCTGCAGCGCATGCTGAAGGAGACCCTCGAGGAGCACTTCGCGAAGTTCGACACCACTCTGCGGCTCACCGAACGCCCGGCGGTCGTGCTGGTCGTCGGTGTCAACGGCGTCGGCAAGACGACCACGATCGGCAAGTTCGCGAAGTTCCTGCAGCGCTACGGCCGCTCGGTGGTCGTCGGCGCGGCCGATACGTTCCGTGCGGCGGCCGTCGACCAGCTCGCGACATGGGCCGAGCGCGGCGGCGCGACGATCGTCCGGCCGCAGCAGGAGGGTCAGGACCCGGCATCCGTCGCCTTCCAGACCATCGAGTATGCCAAGAACACCGGCACCGAGATCGTCCTCGTCGACACCGCAGGACGCCTGCACACGAAGGGCGGCCTCATGGATGAGCTCACCAAGATCCGCCGCGTCATCGAGAAGCAGGCGCCCATCAGCGAGGTGCTGCTCGTGCTCGACGCCACGACCGGGCAGAACGGCGTGATGCAGGCCCAGGCCTTCCTCGAGCACGCCGGCGTCACCGGCCTCGTCCTCACGAAGCTCGACGGTTCCGCCAAGGGAGGGTTCGTGCTCGCGGTGCAGGAGCGCACGGGTATCCCGGTGAAGCTGCTCGGCCAGGGCGAGGGCATCGGCGACCTCACCGGCTTCACCCCGCACGTGTTCGCGGCGTCTCTCGTCGACTGAACCGACCGCCGGATCGGGCCGAATCCGGCCTCGGATCGCACCGAATCCGCGCCATGCCGGGATCGGGCTATCGCGGACGCGCTCGTTGCTGTTTCATGGGGTCATGGCGATCGAGCACGACTACTTCGGACTCCTCGAATCGGGGCCTGACGGATCGATCTTCTGGTCGGAGAACGTCGAACTGGGAGACCAGTCCGTCACGGTGGACCTCACGGCTCCCGACCAGGACGACGTGTCGGAGGCGGCCCTCGATGTGGCCGCCGCTCTCATCTCGTCGATCGAGGACATCGACCGCAGCGCCCGCAACGCGATGGTCAACGAGCTGAGCGACCGCACCAGCGAAGTGACCGAGTACATCCTGCAGCAGCAGGAAGCGCTCGGCGACGCCCTCGAGGACACCCTCGTCGACATCTCGGGCGACGTGCACATCGACGTGATCCGCTCGCTGCAGCTGATGAGCATGACGATCCTCGCCGACGAGCATGGCGGCTCCGACCCGTTCGCCGTGCTCGAATACGCACTCGACCCCGACGCCACCGACGACGTGCTCCTGGTGAACCTCGACTCCGACGGCGGGGTGCTGTCGGTCACGAGCGCGGACTGAGCCGCGTCGCTCCGGTGCGCCGGCAGTTCGGGCCTGCGGGCGTTCAGCGCGCGGGGAGTGCCTGCGCGGAATCGTGGAGACACTCGACGAAGGCAGCGGAAACCGCGTTGCCCTCCGCCCGCACGGGCCTGGCCGCGAGCAGTCGCGTCGTCGGCGACCCGGCGAGCGGCACCACGGCGATAGAAGGCGGCACCAGCTGGCTCACCGACTCGGGCAGGATGCTGGTGCCGACGCCTGCGGCGACGAAGCCCAATGCCGTCTCCTGGTGCACGACCTCCTCCGCCACCGTCGCGCGACGCCCGGCCGTCGCCAGTACGGCGCTCACCCGTTCGACGAACCCGGGCATGAGGCTGCGCGGATAGGAGATCATCGGAACGTCGATGAGCTCCTGTGCGGTGACCTCGTCGAGCCCCGCCAGCGGATGGCCGACCGGCAGGCACGCGACGAGGCGCTCCTCGAAGACGACCTCGGTGAAGACCACGGCCGCGCCGTCTTCGACGGGCGGGAGTTCGTCTCGGACGATGCCGAGGTCGAGGGTGCCCTCCCGCAGGCGGTCGAACTGCTCACCCGAGGTGAGCGGCACGAGGGACAGTGTGACCTGCGGGCGCCGAGCGCGGAAGAGCTGCACGACGCCGGGGAGCACCGTGTAGTTCGCGGAGCTCACGAAGCCGGCGGAGAGATGGCCCGCCAGCCCCTCGGCGTAGTCGTTCATCTCGGTGCGCACCGTATCGATCTGATCCAGGATGAGGCGGGCCCGCGCCTGGAGATGCTTGCCGGCGCTCGTGAGCGTCACTCTGCGCGTGGTGCGTTCGAACAGCGCGACGCCCATCTCCTGTTCCAGTCGCCCCACGTGCACGCTCAGCGGAGGCTGCGACATGTGCAGGCGCTGCGCCGCCCGGCCGAAGTGCAGCTCCTCGGCGACGGCCATGAAGTAACGCAGCTGACGGATCTCCACGCCGGAACGATAGCCATCGCGTATTGCCTGCGCGTTACCGACCGATTGCAAGGGAAACGCTCATAATCCGTCGCTCAAATGGTATTTGACCTGGAGCGGCATCAACGTGTTTCCTGATGGTGCTCCACTTCAACCACGAGGAAACACATGACTGCCGCAGCATCCCCCAGCACCCGTATCGACATGCTCTACCTGAGCGAGCCCGAGGTCATCGCCGCCGGCATGAAGGACATGGACCGGTGTATCGACGTCATGGAGGAAGTGCTCATCCTGGTCGCCAAGGGCGACTATCGGATGGCCGGGAACTCCGCGAACTCGCACGGCGCGCAGATCAGCTTCCCCCAGACCTCGCCGTTCCCCACCATGCCCCTCGACGCCGCGGACCGCCGGTTCATGGCGATGCCCGCGTACCTGGGCGGTCGCTTCGACGTCGCGGGCGTCAAGTGGTACGGCTCCAACATCGACAACCGCGAGCAGGGGCTTCCCCGCTCGATCCACCTCATCGTGCTCAACGACAAGGAGACCGGCGCACCGTTCGCGATCATGTCGGGCAACCTCGAGAGCGCGTATCGCACCGCCGCCGTTCCCGGCGCCGCGGCGAAGAAGCTCGCCCCCGTGAACGCGAAGTCGCTCGGCATCATCGGCCCCGGCGCGATGAACAAGAGCGCCCTGCACGCGATGACCGTCGCACGTCCGACCCTCGACACGATCCGGATCAACGGTCGCCGTCGTTCCACGTCCGAGTCGTTCGCCGCGTACGTGCGCGAGAACTACCCGCAGTTCACCACGATCGAGATCGCCGAGACCGTCGAGGCCGCGGTGCGCGACTCCGACATCGTGTCGGAGGCGGTGACCGGGCTGGTCGGCTCGGAGAACTACCCCTACATCGACGGCGACTGGATCAAGCCCGGCGCCTTCCTCAGCCTGCCGGCGAACCTCCGGATGGACAAGGAGTACACGCTGTCGGGCAAGGCGCGCCTGATCGCCGACGCCAAGAAGATCTATGAGGCGTGGGCGGAAGAGTACCCGGCGCCGTCGCACGAGACCGCGTTCGGCATGATCGGCCTCTACTGGCAGGACCTGATCGAGGCGGGCGAACTCGACGAGTCGCGCGTCGTCAACATCGGCGACGTCTTCGACGGCAGCGCCGAGGGTCGTGAGTTCGACGAGCAGCCCGTGCTGTTCAGCGTCGGCGGCATGGGCGTCGAGGACGTCGCGTGGGCGAAGACGGTGTACGAGAACGCTGTCGCGAAGGGCATCGGCACCACGCTCAACCTGTGGGACGCGCCGGACCTCGCCTGAGCGACGAGACCCCCGCAGAAGAGATCCTGAAGGAGAAGATCCGATGACAGAATCGGCCACGTTCGCCATCATCGGCGCGGGATTGAGTGGCGCAGCCGCCGCGTGGCGCCTCGCCCAATCCGGCGCGGAGGTGATCGTGCTGGAGCGCGATGTCCCCGCCAGCGTGCACGGCAGTTCGCACGGCTCGGCTCGCATCTTCCGGTACGCCTACCCCGACCGCTTCTACGTCGACCTGGTCGTCCAGTCCAAGCCGGGCTGGGACGAGCTGGAGGCCGCGAGCGGTCAGCGTCTCATCACCCCGAGCGGTTCGCTCGACTTCGGCGCGGTGCGCGACCCGCGGCTTCTGGCCGGGGTGCTCGAAACGGCAGGCGTGGAGCACGAGCTCCTCGGCGGCGAAGAGGCGAAGGCCCGCTGGCCGCAGCTGAACTTCGACAGCGAGGTGCTGTGGCACCCGGGGGCCGGCGTGATCGACGCCGAATCGACCGTCGAGGCGATGATCCACCTCGCCGAGTCGGCAGGCGCCGCAGTGCGGACCGGTTGGGAGGCCGTATCCGTCCGGCGGGCGGCATCGGGCTATCTGATCACGTCCGCGACGGGGGAGACGGTGCACGCGGAGCAGGTGATCGTCGCAGCGGGCGGGTGGCTGCCTCGCCTGCTCGGCGGCGTCGATCTGCCGTCGGGCTTCCTCGACGCGCTCCCCGAGTTCGAGGTGCGGCAGGAGAATGCGTTCCACTTTCCGTACCTCGACCCGCAGGACAGCGGCGAGACGCCGGCGGGCGAGGCGACGAGCTGGCCGACGTTCATCTACAAGTCCGAAGCCATCCAGACGTACAGTCTCCCGGGTGGGCGGGATGCCGAGTTCCGCGGTCAGAAGATCGCCGAGTACAACGGCGGACGCGTGATCGCCTCGGCGGCCGAGCAGGACGGTGTGATCGACCCCGCCAACCGCGCTCGGGTGGTGGACTTCGTCGAGCGGTTCACGCCCGGCATGGCCCCCGACTCGTACGCGGAGGCGACGTGCCTCTTCACGAACGTGCCAGGTGACGACATGATCATCGATCGGGCCGAGGGCATCACCGTCCTCTCGCCGTGCTCCGGGCAGGGCGCGAAGTTCGCCCCGCTGCTGGGCGAGCTCGTACTCGACCTCGTGTCGGGGTCGCAGCACGCGGGCGAGCGATTCCGCGCCGTCGGCCAGCGATTCGTGGGGGTGTGACATGGGTGACCGTGCAGATGCGAACGCCCTCCTGGCGGAGATCGCGCCGATCGGCGTCGACGAGGTGCGCGGCGGGTACACGCGACCGGTGTTCTCGTCCGCGGAACTGGCTCTCCGGTCGTGGTTCCGCGATCGAGCCGCCGAACGGGGCCTGGCCGTCGAGACCGACGGCAACGGCATCCTCTGGGCGTGGTGGGACGTACCCGGTGACGCCGGGCGCAGCGGCGCCATCGTCACCGGGTCCCACCTGGACTCGGTGCCCGGTGGCGGGAACTTCGACGGCCCGCTGGGAGTCGCCAGCGCGCTCGCCGCGATCGACGTGCTGCGCGATCGCGGGGTGCGACCGGTGCGACCGCTCGCGGTGGCGGTCTTCCCCGAGGAGGAGGGGTCGCGATTCGGCGTCGCCTGCCTGGGGTCGCGCCTGCTGTCCGGCGTCGTGTCGCCCGAGCGAGTGCGCGCCTTGACCGACGAGGCGGGGAGGAGCTACGCCGACGTCTCGGCCGAAGCCGGGCTCGATCCCTCCCTCATCGGGGCGGATCCCGACCGACTGGGACGCATCGCGGCGTTCGTCGAACTGCACGTGGAGCAGGGCCGCGGTCTCATCGATCTCGGCCAGCCCGTCGCGCTCGCCGGCGCCATCATCGCCCACGGGCGCTGGCATGTGAGGATCGAGGGACGCGGCGATCATGCCGGCGCGACGCGTATGGCGGATCGCCAGGATCCCGTCGTGGTCGGCGCCGAGACGATCCGCATCCTCCGCGAGCGCACTCTCGCGGTGACGGACGCACGCGGCACTGTCGGCCGCATCAACGTCACGCCAGGCGGCACGAACGTCATCGCCTCTGCGGTCGACCTCTGGATGGATGTGCGTCACGTCGACGAGGAGGCCGTGCGCAGGATCGTGGCAGAAGTGACCGATGCGACCGAGCTCGCCGCCGCGGAAGAGGGCTGCTCCGTGGTCGTGACGGAGCAGTCGTTCTCGCCGACGGTGTCGTTCGATGCCTCGCTTCGTGACGTGATGGGCCAGGTGCTGCCTCACGCGCCGGTGCTCGACACCGGCGCAGGTCATGACGCCGGCGTGCTCGCCGAGGCGATCCCCACCGGGATGCTCTTCGTACGCAATCCCACCGGCGCATCGCACACCCCGGCCGAGACGGCGGGCGCGGATGACGTCACCGCCGGCGTCGAGGCGCTGAGCCTCGTGCTCGAGCGGCTGCTCACCGACTGACGGCATCGGGTGGGGACCGCTCTTCGCAGCGGTCCTCACCCGGCGGGTGGACGATGGAGCTCAGACCGCCTGGGCGAACCCGCGCTCGACGTGCACGTCCTCCGCGATGTGCGCCAGGTGCGGCGGGATCTCGCGTCCTTTCGAGAGCATCGACTGCGCCCAGAGGCGCCCGGCGCGGTAGGACGAGCGCACGAGCGGTCCGGCGAGCACGCCGAGGAACCCGATGCGCTCGGCCTCCTCCTTGAACGCGACGAACTCCTCCGGCTTCACCCAGCGCGCCACCGGAAGGTGACGCGGAGAGGGGCGCAGGTACTGCGTGATGGTGATGATGTCGGTGCCTGCCCCGTGCAGGTCCTCGAGCGCCTGCACGACCTCCTCGGGCTCCTCGCCCATGCCGAGGATGAGGTTCGACTTGGTGATGAGTCCGGCGTCGCGCGCCTGAGTCAGCACGTCGAGGGAACGCTCGTAGCGGAACGCGGGACGGATGCGCTTGAAGATGCGCGGCACGGTCTCCACATTGTGCGCGAAGACCTCCGGCCGGCTCTCGAAGACCTCGCCGAGCAGGGCGGGATCGCCGTTGAAGTCCGTCGCGAGGATCTCGACGCCAGTGTTCGGGTTCGCCGCGTGGATCGCGCGCACCGTCTCGGCGTGCAGCCAGGCGCCGCCGTCGGGCAGGTCGTCCCGCGCGACGCCGGTGACAGTGGCGTAGCGGAGGTTCATGCGCACGACGCTCTCGGCGACGCGTCGTGGCTCGTCGGTGTCGTAGTCGGCGGGCTTGCCGGTGTCGATCTGGCAGAAGTCGCACCGGCGCGTGCATTGGGAGCCGCCGATGAGGAACGTCGCCTCACGGTCCTCCCAGCACTCGTAGATGTTGGGGCAGCCGGCCTCCTGGCACACGGTGTGCAGCTCCTCGGTCTTCACCAGAGAGTGCAGCGCCTGATACTCGGGGCCCATCTTCGCCCTGGTCTTGATCCACTCGGGCTTGCGCTCGATCGGCGTCTGCGCGTTTCGGACCTCGAGCCGCAGCAGCTTGCGCCCATCGGGAGTGGAGGAGGGGGCGGATGCTGCCGCCGACGTGCCACACGCGCTCATGCCGGCACTCCCGCGAAGTCGGCTTCGAACAGACGGGAGACGGTGTCGATCACGTCGGAGGGGGAGATGTCGGCTCCGGCGATCTCGCTGACGGTCGTGACCCCCGCATCCGTGATCCCGCACGGGATGATCCCGCGGAAGCCGGCCAGCGAGTTGTCGCAGTTGAGCGCGAAACCGTGCATGGTGACGCCGCGCTGCACGCGGACGCCGATGGCCGCGACCTTGTCCTCGCCGAGCGGCCGGCGCACCCACACGCCGCTGCGCCCCTCCACCCGGTAGCCGTCGACGTCGAACTCGCTGAGCGCGTCGATCAGCAGCTGCTCGAGGCGCCGCACGTGGGCGACCACGTCGACGGGCTCGGCGAGCCGGACGATCGGGTACCCGACGAGCTGACCCGGCCCGTGCCAGGTGATCTTGCCGCCGCGGTCGACATCGACGACGGGTGTTCCATCGGTGGGCCGCTCGTGGCGCGCGGTGCGCGCGCCGGCCGTGTACACCGGCTCGTGCTCGAGCAGCAGGAGCGTGTCGGGGCGGGTCCCTTCGACGACGTCCGCGTGGATGCGACGCTGCAGCGCCCATCCGTCGAGATACGGCACGTAGTCGGGGGAGAGGCCCACGGTTTGGATGTCGAGCATCGCGCTCCTTCACTTTTTCGCTCGTGGCGATTGATGGATTGCGTCCAACAATACATCCGACGCGGGCGCGAGGGCCTGCGCGCGACGCCGCCGCGTACGCACGCGGAAGCGCGGCCAATAGGGTGGGCTCCATGTCCACCGAGCCGCGCGCGGGGCGCCCCAGGTCGTCCTCGCGCGAGACGATCGCCGAGGCCGCCTGCGAGCTCTTCCTCGAGCAGGGGTATGAGCAGACGTCGATCGTCGACATCGCCCGTCGCGCCGGCGTCAGCAGGTCGAGCTTCTTCAACTACTTCTCGTCGAAGTCCGATGTGCTGTGGGCGGGGCTCGACGAGCGACTGGCGGCATTCGAGCGGCGTCTCGATGAGCAGGACGGGACGGATGCTGCGACCGCCGTGCGCGCTGCGACGCTGGCGATCGCTGAATCCTTCGCTCCCGACAGCCTCGCGCTCGGCATCGTCAATGCGACCGCGATGGGCCTCGAGGCGGAGTACGAGCGCGATGCGGCGCTCCGGCGTGCGCGCGTG
>DATEOM010000338.1:0-3153 GCA_035274105.1 Microbacterium sp. | reverse complement strand
GTCTCGGCAGCGGCGGCTTCCTCGAGCCGTACGCGCTGTTCGACGTCGACTACGACGCCCGTCACGCCGTGTTCGCCGAGAAGATCGAGCGCTTCGCCGCGATCGATGCGGCCGAGGACGGCGACACGAACGCCATCGTCGGGGGGATGGTCTGGCCGCGACCGCTAGCAGGGCGCCTGCGCATCGCGCAGTCGACGGGAGTGGATGCCGCATCCTTCGCCCGGGCCGCGCGCCTCGGCTTCGGCGTGCAGACGACCGCGCCGACCCCGCGTTTCGAGGAGCTCGCCGCACACGTCGACGACTACCGGACCGCGGGTGCCGCGGCGGGCTTCAGTGCGGACCGGCTCCGGGTCGAGTACGCCTCGCACGCCTACGTCGGCGACGACCGGCAGCGCGCGATCGACGACTTCTTTCCCCACTACCGCGCGTACGTCGCCAACATGCGCGTGAACCAGGGAAAGCCCGCGCCCACCCGCGAGCAGTACGAGGCGGCCGTCGAGGACCTCGACTCGAACATCCTCGTCGGAGACGCCGCGAGCGTCATCGCCAAGATCGCGCACCAGCACGAGCGCCTCGGCCACGACCGTCACCTCTTCCAGATCGACTGGCGCGCGGTGCCGCAGGCGGCCCAGCTTCGCGCCATCGAGATCCTCGCCTCCGACGTGCTGCCGGCAGTACGCCGGCTGACGCGCCCGGTTGCCGTCGCCGCCTGACAGAACGGATGCCGCGGACCGCAGCATCCACCCCCGCTCGCACTCTCCACCCGAAACCAAGGAGTTCCGCCATGCCCATCCGCCACCCCCGCCTCGCCGCGACCATCGCCGTCACGGCCGGCATCGCCCTGCTGGCAGGCTGCGCCTCGGCCGCGCCCACCGCCCCCGCCGCCGACAGCACCGAGCCCGCGGCCGCCGAGACGACGCCGATCCGCATCGCGCTGACGACGGGTACGGTGAGCGTCGCGATCGCGGACGCGGAGGGCTTCTTCGCCGACCACGGTCTCGACGTCGAGGTGACCGAGCTCGCCACCGGCACCGAGACCATCGCCGCGGTGCAGGGCGGCAGCGCCGATGTCGCCTACGCCGACACGTTCGCCGGTGCCGGCGCGATCAGCAACGGCTTCGACGTCGTGCTCGTCGCCGGCGCAAACAACACCAGCCCGGCCGTCAGCTACCTGGTTCGCGCCGACAGCGACATCGAGACCCCCGAGGACCTCGCCGGTCACAACATCGGCATCGGCGGTGTGCCCTTCTTCCGCGTGTTCGCCAACAACTTCCTCGACGCGGCCGACGTCTCGCCGGACGACGTGCAGTTCACCGTGGTGCGGCAGTCGGCGGCGCTCCCCGAGGCGCTGCAGGCCGGCACCGTCGACGCGATCCAGTCGCTCGGCTACCAGGTCGCCTACCTCAACGACGGGATCGGCGAGGGCTACGACTTCCGCTCGATCGGCGACCCGGACACGTCCGCCTATCAGGACCCGAACGCGCAGCAGGCCGGCTGGTGGAGCGCCGGCGCATGGGCCGAGGAGAACGAGGACACCGTGCAGGCCTTCGCCGACGCCTACCGCGACTTCGCCGCGTGGTACAACGACCTCGGCGTCGAGGAGCGTTCGGACCTCGCCCTCGAGTACAGCGACGTCGACTACCGCGCGATCGCCGGCGACGACGAGGAGAAGCTCGAGAACCTCGCGCTGTACACCGTGGCCCGCTACATCGCCGAGCCGGTCGACATCGAGGCCACGCAGGAGTGGATCGACGACGGCGCCCGCATCGCGCCCGAGCAGGTGCCGTCCGGCGTGACCCTCGACGACCACGTGTTCGTCACAGCTCGTTGAGCGCGCCGCGGGAGGCGGCGACCCTGCGCGGTGCGCGTGGGGTCGTCGCCCTCGTCGCGGGCATGGCGGCGATGACCATCCTCGATCTGTCCAAGACGACGGTGGCGCTGCCGGCGCTGGAGATCGCGCTCGGTGCCGATGCGCTGCAGTTGCAGCTCGTGGTGGCCGCCTACGTCTGCGCATACGCGATCACCCTGGTGCCCGGCGGCATCCTCGGCGACGCGCTGGGGCGGCGGCGCACGATCGCCCTCGCCCTGTCCATCGGTCTCGTGGCGGCGGTGGGCGCCGCTGCGGCGCAGGGAGCGCCCGTGCTCATCGCCTTCCGGATCGTGCAGGGCGTGGCGGCGGGGCTGCTCATGCCGCAGCTGATGGGCAGCCTTCACGCGCTCTTCGCCGGTCCGGCCCGCGGGCGCGCCTTCGGTGCATACGGCGCCACCGTGAGCGCGTCGATCGCCCTCGGCCCCGTGGTCGGCGGTGCGCTACTCCTGCTCGGCGACCCCTCGTCGTCGTGGCGCTGGCTCTTCCTCATGAACATCCCGCCGATCCTGGCCGCGCTGCTTCTCGTGCGCCGGCTCCTGCCGCCCGACGCAGCGCCGCGCCGTCCCGCGGTCGACGGCCTCGGCCTCCTCTTCGCCTCGGGGGGCCTCGCGCTGCTGCTCGTCCCCCTCATCCTCACCAGCGGGACAGACGCCGACACCCCCGCGCGATGGCTTCTCCTGGTTCCTGCGGCGGCCCTGCTGGCCCTCTTCGCCGGCCGCCAGCGCACGCGCGGACGCCAGGGGCGCTCGACCGTCATCGCACCGGAACTGGTGCGCATCCGGACTTTTCGCGCGGGACTGGGGGTGGCCGGGCTCTGGTTCGCGGCCAACCTCGGCATCGCCGTCGTCGTCACCCTCTACCTGCAGGGCGCCTACGGCCTCACCCCGCTGCAGGCCGGGCTGGCCAATGTGCCGTCCGCGCTCGCCGCAGCGGTGTCGGCGGCGGTGGCCGGCCGGCTCGTGTCACGCCTCGGCCGCGCGACGGTGGTCATCGGGCTCACGATCGCGGTCTCGGGGATCGTCATGTCGTGCCTGGCGCTGCTCCTGCTCGCCCCCGAGCAGCGGCTTGTCGCGGTGATCCTCACCCAGACCGTCGCGGGCTTCGGAGGCGGCATGACGGTGTCCCCGAACCAGGCTCTCACCCTCGGCGACGTTCCCCGCTCGCTGTCCAGCGCCGCCGGCTCGCTCGCTCAACTCAGCCAGCGGGTGGGCAACGCCGCCGGCGTCGCGGGAGCCGGAGCGTCGCTCTTCGCCGCCGTGTTCGCCGCCGGAGTCAGCCTCGCC
>DATEOM010000337.1:0-9448 GCA_035274105.1 Microbacterium sp. | reverse complement strand
GCGACCGCACCCGTGTGCACGCCGTAGTCGCCGAGGCCGAGCGCGCGCGCGGCGGAAGCCGTGACCAGATCGAGCGCGACGCCCAGTTCCTCGTCGGTGCGGAAGTTCGACTGGTACGCGACCTGGCGGGCGACCGCGAGCATGTCGCCGTCGCCGTACGGCCACCACGCGTCGCGGATGTTGTCGGAGCCCGAGAAGACGGTCGCCCCCTCCCTCCGCATGGCCAGCACCGGCGGCATCGGCCCGGCGGGCCCGTTCGTCATGACAGCCACGCCCGCGTCGGCGAAGTCGGCGCCGACGCGGCGCGCCTCGTCGAAGCCGATGGAGCCCAGTCCGTACGCGTGACTGACGACCACCCGGCCGGCGAGCCCCGTGTGCCGCGTCCGGTCGGCGATCATGCGGTACTGGCGGCGGGCCGCGTCTCCGAGATCGTGGAGATGGATGTCGACGCCGACGTCGTGGCGGGCGGCCAGGCCGAAGACGACGTCGAGGTGCCCTTCCGCGTCGCGGTCGAAGCCGACGGGGTCGAGACCGCCGATCGCGTCGGCCCCGGCGAGCAGTGCCTCCTCGAGAAGCGCGGCGACGCCGGGCGTGGCGAGGATGCCGCTCTGCGGGAACGCCACGACCTGTACGCGGAGGCTGTCGCGGAGGCGCTCCTTGAGCTCGAGCACCGCCTCGAGCGAACTCAGCCCAAGTGCCGGATCGATGTCGACGTGGGTGCGGACCGTGCCGGTGCCGAACCCGATCATCGCGGAAGCCAGCGCGTCGGCGCGCGCGGCGACCGGAACCTCGACCTCGTCGCGGATGGCCCGCTCCGCCCGGACGCGCTCAGCCACGGTGGCCCCCGGGCGATGCGGCTGCCACGCGGATCCGACGAGCGTCTTGTCGAGGTGCGCGTGGCCGTTCACCAGCGCCGGCAGGACCAGTCGCCCGCCGAGGTCGATGACGGACTCCCGCGTCACCTCGCCACTGCGCACCGCGTCGTCGAAGCTCGTCGCGGCGTGCCGCGCGCCGTCCGGCGTAGTCGCGGCGGCGATCGAACGGATGCGCCCGGCTTCGATCGTCAGATCGACGCGGGAGCCGTCCGGCAGCGTGCCGTCGAGGAGGAGCAGGGAGTGATGCACCGGCGACCCTTCAGGAGGAGGAACTTGGTATACAAAATTCCATCTCCTTGTTTCGCTCGATGAACCCTCAGGTAAATTCGGTGTTTCCGACTATTTGGTAGGCCAAAGAGAAGGGCGCACTACTCCAGTCGTTCACGAATGAGTCGCAGCGAGTCCACTCGACTGTGCTCGACGTGGGCGTACGCCAACGCCCCCGCCCATTCCACGTTGCCGTCGGCGATGGCGCGGCAGAGTTCCTGGTGCTCGGCGCACAGCACCCGCTGGTCGCGCTCGGCCTCGAGTCGGAAGAGCCGTCGGACACGCCCGTTGATCGGACCCATCAACCCGATGAGCAGCGAGTTCGACGACAGGTTCAGGATCTCCTCGTGAAACGCCGAGTTGGCGGCCGCGATCGCCGCGTCATCGGCGCCGTCGAGAGCCGCCTCCGCCGCGTGAAGCCGGCGGGTGAGTTCGTCGGACGCCGCGCCCGCGGCGCACGCCTGAGCGGCGAGCTTCGCCGCGAGGACCTCGAGGCTCGAGCGCACGACGAACAGCTCCTCGACATCGCCCATCGTCATCTCGGTCACCACGGCGCCCCGTCGCGGCAGTGTGCGGATGAACCCCTCCGCCTCGAGACGCGGCATGGCCTCACGGATCGGAATCCGCGAGACGTTCAGCTCTTCGGCGAGTTCCCGCTCCCGGATCCGCTCGCCGGGCCGCAGCGCGCCCTCGATGATGCGCTCACGGAGGGCCTCGTAGATCTTCGCCGACAGCGGCTGGTCGGCGAGGCCGAGTGGAATGTCGGACGGCATGACGGACCCTTCCCGCGGGCGAACGAAGTCTGCCTACTGTATGCCAACTCCCGGCCGCGCCCGGGAACGTGCTCTTCGCAGCGCGACGCCGCGCGCCCCTAAGCGACGGACACGAGAACGGATGCCTCGGCTCCCGCTTCGGCGGAGGCCGGGGCCTCCGTCGTCTCGAGGTCGCACGCCTCGTCCAGGTTGCAGGCGAAGCGCGAGCGGTACGCGGTGGGCGTGATTCCGAGCACACGTGCGAAGTTCTGCCGCAGCACCGCCGCCGACCCGAATCCGCTCTCGTAGGCGATGCGGTCCAGGCCCAGGTCGGTCTTCTCGAGCAGTCGCTGAGCGTGGATGATCCGCTGCCGCGCGAGCCAGGCCGCCGGCGTCGCGCCGTAGTCGGCCTTGAACCGGCGGGCGAAGGTGCGCGGCGACATGTGCGCCTTGGTCGCCAGCTGGTCGACGGTGAGGTCGAGGCGCAGGTTGTCGAGCATCCAGTCGGTCACCGGCGCCAGCGACAGCGACGTCGTCGCCGGCAGCGGGTTCGCGATGAACTGCGCCTGGCCGCCGTCGCGCTGCGGCGGCACGACCATGCGGCGGGCGATGATGTTCGTCAGTTCGGCGCCGAGCTCCTGGCGCAGCAGGTGCAGGCAGGCGTCGAGGCCCGCGGCGGTGCCGGCGCTCGTGATGATGCGGCCGTCCTGCACGTAGAGCACGTCGGGGTCGACGTCGATCGACGGGTACATGTCCTTCATCTTCTGCGCGTACATCCAGTGCGTCGTCGCCTTGCGACCGTCGAGCACGCCCGAGGCGGCGACGACGAACGACCCGCTGCACACGCTCAGCACCCACGCGTCGCGCGCGACGGCGGCGCGGATCACGTCGAGCACGCGGTCGTCGATGCGGCCCCAGTACTGGTGCGGCACCGGTGACACCACGACGAGATCGGCCTCGTACGCGAACGACAGGTCGGCGTCGATGTTGATCGAGAAGCCCATCTTCGACTGCACGACGCCGGGGTCGGGCGTCACCACGCGGAAGTCGAAGTTCGGGATGCCGTCGTCGGAGCGATCGAGGCCGAACGCCTCGCAGGCGACCCCGAACTCGAACGGCGCGAACCCGTCCGTGACGATGCAGGCGACTGTCTTCATCTCGTCCTCCTCGTGGCCGCTGAACCCATCGAAGCGTGGCAGTTTTCGTGCGATGTGTGTCCATTCTGCCACTCGTGGCAGAACTGACGCAAGCGTAGCGTTTCTGCCATGTTCATGGTGATTCTTCTCGCAGCCCTGTCCGCGGTGGCCTTCGCATCGACGATCGCCGCCCTCCGCAACGACGGTTACCGTCGCCTTCCTACTGACCGCACCCGCCTCCCCTGAGACCAGACACGAAAAGGGCAGGTCACTCACCGCATCGCGCGGCGTGGGCCTGCCCTTTTCGTCTGGGTCAGGCGGTGACGCGCTCGTACACCTCGACCATCGCCGCGGTGCGCGACGACTGCCGGAAGCGCTCGCGGATGGTCGGGTCGGGCACGCGGGGCGTTCCGGCGGAGATATCGGATGCTGCCACCCGCAGCGCGTCCGCCAGCGCGGCCACCGACGGGTCAGGGGTGACGCCGTCGCCCACCGCCCAGAAGCCGGTGCTGAGCTCGGCCGCCAGATCCGGGTCGCTGACCACCGACGGCGTTCCCAGCGAGGCGGCCTCGAAGATCGTCATGCCCTGCGTCTCGAAGCCGATCGAGGTCTGCACGACGGCGTCGGCGGCAGCGATGTGCCGCAGAGTCTGGGCGTACGGCATCCGTCCCGCGAAGATCACGGTCGCGCGGGGCTGGAGCTTCTCGACGAGACGCCGCGCCGCGCGCAGCTGCCCACCGCCCCCGATCACCTCGACCTCCGCGTCGATCCCCGACGCGGCGACCGCCTCGAGGAAGGGCATCAGCCGCTTCTCGGGGCTCATCCGCCCGAGCCACACGAACCGCGGCCGACGCTCCAGTGCCGAAGCACCTGAAGTGGGGGAAGAGTGCCCGGCGGACAGCACGTCGTCGAGCACGTCGTCGTCGATGCCGTTCCAGATCACGTCGACCGCGGGAACGGCCGACAACGGAACGGCCGACGACGGAACGGCCGACGACGGACCGGCCGCGGGGACGACGCCGTTCGCCTCGAGCCTGCGCGCGAAGTGCGTCGACGGCGCGGTGACCGCGGCGGCCCGCGCGCCGAACCGGCGCAGATACGCCCAGCCGTCGCGCCCCTGTTCGGACTCGCCGGCTCCACCCCCGAGGGCGCGCCGCTGCCACGCGTTCAGCACCCGCAGCACGGTCTTCGGGAACGGCGTGGTCGCCTCGATGCCGACGTCGAGCCGGTTGTGCATCGTGTGCACGATCGGGATCCCATGGCGCTCCGCGAACCGCACGCCGATGAACGCGCCCCAGAAGTCGCCCTGGATGTGCACGACGTCGACCGGCGGGCGGCCTGCGAGCGCAGCATCCAACCATCGATCCGTACGCCGCCCCGGCCACGACATCGAGTACTCGCGATCCACCGTGATGGGGATCGACGGCAGGTCCACGTACACGGGATCGGCCGCCGCGCCGCGTTTCGACTCACTCGTTCCTCGTTCGCTCGACGACCGGTTTCTGCGGTGCATCGCGGGGGCGACCATCGTGACGGTGTGCCCGGCCTTCTCGAGGAAGCGGCGCTGCAGGCGCATCGAGACCTGCGCCCCGCCCAGCGACTCGGCGTGCTGGTCGCCGAACATCACGACGTGCACGGCGGCCTACTCGGGCAGCGGCTCGTCGCGGTACAGCGCCTCGAACGTGTCGAGCGTGCGCTTCATGTCGTGCACCTTGACGCCCTCGAGCGAGCATCTCTGCATGCGCGCACGCGCTTCGGGCGTCTGCGTGAGCACCGTCGTGAGCTTGGCGGCGAGATCGTCGACATCGCCGGGGCGGAACAGGTACCCGTTCTCGCCGTCGTGAACGAGGTGCGGCAGCGCGACCGCGTCGGCCGCGACGATCGGCAGACCCGAGGCCATCGCCTCCATGGTCGCGATCGACTGCAGCTCGGCGATCGAGGCGATCACGAAGAGGCTCGCGTTGGTGAGCAGCGCGCGCAGCTCCTCGTCGGTGGTGTGACCGTGGAAGTGCACGCGGTCGCCGAGGCTCAGCTCGGAGACGAGCTGCTCGAGGTTGCGGCGCTGGTCGCCCGAGCCGACGATGTCGAACCGCACGTCGAGCGCCGGATCGAGCTTCGCGATCGCACGCAGCACGACGTCGATCTGCTTCTCGGTCGTGAGCCGGCCGACGAAGACGAGGCGGTGCGCGTCGCGCGGCGTGAGGTCGGCCGTGTAGTTCGACGCGTCGATGCCGCAGCTGACCGGGATGACGTCCTGGATGTCGATCGTGCGCTCGAGGAACTCGGCGGCCTTGCGGGTGGGGGTCGTGACCGCGCGCGTCATCTTGAACGTGCGTTCGGCGTCCTCCCACGCGAGCTTCACCGCGTACTGCGTCCACGACGGCGGGAGCACGGTGAAGTCGAGCACGTTCTCGGCCATCACGTGGTTCGTCGCCACGACCGGGATGCCTCGCTTGCGCGCCTCGCGCGTGAGGCCGCGGCCGATCACGATGTGCGACTGGATGTGCACGACGTCGGGCTGCACCTCGTCGAGCACGCGGCGCGCGTAGTACTTCGAGCGAAACGGCATGACGAAGGTGAGCCAGTCGTGCGGGTACCAGCGCCACGACGGCAGCCGGTGCATCGTCATGGGCTGACCCTCGATGACCTCGGTGAACGTGCCGTGCTCACGGTGCGTCTTGCTGGGCGCCATCACGTGCACCTCGTGGCCGCGCGCGACCATGCCCGCGGCGAGTCGCTCCGCGAAGCGGGCGGCGCCGTTCACGTGCGGGAGGAATGTGTCGGCGCCGTAGAGGATCTTCAACGGGAGGGGGCTCGCCGCATCGGCGGCGTCGGGCGTCGCAGGATCGGTCACGGGTTGGGGGCCTGTCTGTGCGGCGGGGACGCGCGGCAGCGGCTGGCGCCGCGCGCCCTCCACCCTACCCGAGGGGCTTCCGGGGGCTCCCCAGGAACGCGCCAGTCGTGGCACGTACCCTGGTCGCATGCCCCGCCTGCAGGCCGACGCCGACCCGAACCTCTGGGTGCCCGTGACCGAATCCCTCGGCTTGCGAGGCCGCCGTCACCGGAAGACGGCGATACGGATGCTGCTCAATCAGGCCGGCGGCTTGATGACAGGCCCTGCGGGCGCGACGCCGATCGAGTCGTCGGGCGCCACGAGCGGTCAGCCGCGCTCGGGGAACGGCTTCGCCGCCTGGGCGATGAGTCAGGCCGCGCCGTTCCTCATCCGCAAGGCCGCCGGGCGCGTGCTGGTGTGGGTCTGGAAGGCCGACGCCGAACTCGTCGTCGTGATGGCGCAGGTGCAGCAGGCGACGAACGATCTGCGCGCCGCCCGCGCGATGATGCCGATGGAGTACGACGACACCGAGAGTTTCCGCAACCCCTACCTCGGTGTGGGCGAGAAGCTCGAGATGGCGCTCCCCTCCGACACGCGCACCCCGCCGTTCGCCACCTACACGTGGGACACCGGCACGCACTTCGTCACCGTGACCGCGGTGTGCTCCGACCGCGAGCGCTTCGGCACCGTGATCGGCAGCGTCGACGACCTCGCGCGCACGCTCCGCGTCGTCGACGACCTGACGGTCGGCGAGTCGCCCGACGTGCTCCGCATCGAGCCGAAGAACTGAGAGGCTCGTCGACGTGACCGAGTCGCAGCATCCGTCCGCCCATCGCCCCCTGCGGATCGGCGTGCAGCTCGCGCCGCAGCACGGGTCGTACACCGCCTATCGCGACGCCGTGCTGCGTGCGGAGGATCTCGGCGTCGACGTGATCTTCAACTGGGACCACTTCTTCCCGCTCACCGAGCCGTTCGAGGCCGCGCACTTCGAGGCGTGGACGGTGCTGGCCGCGATGGCCGAGCAGACCGAGCGGGTCGAGTTCGGTCCGCTCGTCAACTGCAGCTCGTACCGCAACCCCGATCTGCAGGCCGACATGGCCCGCACCGTCGACCACATCAGCGCCCGCGCGACCGGCACGGGCCGGCTCATCTTCGGCACCGGCTCGGGGTGGGCGCAGCCCGACTACGACGCGTACGGCTACGAGTTCGGCACGGTCGGGTCGCGGCTCGACGACCTCGCCGCGGACCTGCCGCGCGTGCGCGCGCGGTGGGAGCGACTCAACCCGCCGCCCACGCGCCGGATCCCGATCCTCATCGGCGGCCAGGGTGAGCGCAAGACGCTGCGGCTCGTCGCCCAGCATGCCGACATCTGGCACACCTTCACGAAGCTCGACGACCTGCCCCGCAAGATCGGCGTGCTGCACGAGTGGTGCACGCGCGAGGGCCGGAACCCTGCCGACATCGAGCTGTCGACCGGCTACACCGTGCGCGGATTCGGCCCCCTGCTGGAGGGGACGGATGCTGCGTCCCGCCTGTACGACCTCGGCTTCCGGCTGATCGTCCCGGCGATCGACGGGCCCGACTACGACCTCGCGCCGGTGAAGGCGCTCCTGGAGTGGCGCGACCGGATCAACGGCGTCTGAGCGCCATCGGCCGATACGGTAGCCACGCCGGTATCGCTCGAACCTCAGGAGGACGCCCATGGGCGCCGTCATCGGAGAGATCCTTCCCCTCGCCCTCGGTGTGGCGATCAGCCCGATCCCGATCATCGCGGCGATCCTCATGCTCCTGTCGCCCAAGGCGCGGGTCACGAGCGTCGGGTTCCTGCTCGGCTGGGTGCTCGGCATCGTGGTCGCGGTCACCGTGTTCACGCTGCTCTCGTCGATCCTCCCCTCGCAGGACGCGGACGACTCGAAGCCGACCCAGGGCGTGATCCAGCTCGTGCTGGGGGCAGGGCTGATCCTTCTCGCGCTGCGCCAGTGGCGCGGCCGACCCAAGGCGGGCGAGGAGCCGGCGATGCCGAAGTGGATGCAGGCGATCGACAAGGTCACCTTCCCGGTCGCGTTCGGCCTGGGGTTCCTCCTGTCCGCGGTCAACCCGAAGAACCTCCTCATGGCCGCCGCGGCCGGCGTCGACATCGGGTCGGCGGGGCTCGACACCGGGTCGATCGTGCTCGTGATCGCGGTGTTCACGCTGATCGCAGCATCCACCGTCCTCATCCCGGTGGTCGGGTACCTCATCGCCGCCGAGAAGCTCCGCGGCCCGCTCGACGCGCTGCGCGTGTGGCTGGCGAAGGAGAACGCGGTCATCATGGCCGTGCTGCTGCTCGTCATCGGCGTCTCGCTCATCGGCAAGGGCATCGGCTCGTTCTGACCCTCACTCGTCTGCTCACCTCCTTCGCTCACCCGCGAGCCCCCTCCGTCGCTCACCGCGAGCTTCCCTCCTTCGCTCACCTGTCACAAAGTGCCGGGCCTGGCGGCACATCGTGACAGGTGAGCAGCGAAACTCAGGGGCCTCGCGCGCGGGCTCTCGGGGGCGTCGCGCGCGGGCTACGGTGGAGCGGTGACTGCGGTGACTGCGGCGACCCACGACCAGGTGCTCCTCGAGGGCGGCGTGTTCCGCATGGGGTCGGACGAGTTCTACCCCGACGAGCAGCCGGTGAACGAGCGCGAGGTCGCGCCGTTCCGCATCGACCGGTACGCCGTCACCAATGCGCAGTACGCCGCGTTCGTCGACGACACCGGGTACGTCACGGTCGCCGAACGCGAGCTCGACCCCGCGAACTTCCCCGGCGCCGACCCCGCCGACCTCGTCCCGGGTGCGATGGTGTTCACCCCGACGCCGGGCCCGGTCGACCTGCGCGACTGGCGCAACTGGTGGCGGTGGCAGCCGGGCGCATCCTGGCGGCGGCCGTTCGGACCCGAGTCTTCGATCGACGAGAGGCTGCAGCATCCGGTCGTCCATGTCGCGTTCGAGGACGCGACCGCCTATGCCGAGTGGGCGGGACTGCGGCTGCCCACCGAGACCGAGCACGAGTACGCTGCGCGCGGCGGGCTCGACGGAGCGCGGTTCGCGTGGGGCGACGAGCCCTACCCGGGCGGCGTGGCACAGGCGAACTCGTGGCTCGGGCGCTTCCCCTACGACAACCAGGGGGTCGGCGATGCCGCACCCGTGGGCTCGTACGCCCCCAACGGGTACGGCCTCTACGACATGACCGGCAACGTCTGGGAGTGGACGACCGACTACTACACGCCCCGCCACCTGCGCCTGTCGGACAAGCCCGTCGATGCCGGCAAGCGCGCGAACCTTCTCGCCGCGGCGAGCGCGCAGGACGGCTTCCCGTCAATCCCGCGCCGCGTGCTGAAGGGCGGCTCGCACCTGTGCGCGCCCAGCTATTGCCGCCGCTATCGCCCGGCGGCGCGCCACGCGCACCCGGTCGACACCTCGACCTCGCACATCGGCTTCCGCTGCGTGGTGCGACCCAGCCCGGAAGTCTGAGGAACAGCCATGGCCAAGCTCGTCGCGGAATTCCTTGGGACCCTGATCCTGGTGCTGTTCGGCTGCGGCGCGGCCGTGCTCGCCGGT
>DATEOM010000336.1:0-9515 GCA_035274105.1 Microbacterium sp. | reverse complement strand
GGCGTAGCGCCGGTTCACCTTCTTCGCGCGTGCGGGGTCGGCATGCAGCGCCGGGTCGGCGAGCTCCTCCTGGAGCTCGCCGTGCTCGACGAGCATTGGCTGGACGGATTCGAACACGGGTGCCTCAGCGGTGGTCGATCTCGTGCCCGTGCGAGTTGCCGTGGCCGGCGACCGGCATCGACTTCTGCATGAGCATGAGGAACTCGACGTTCGACTGCGTCTCCTTCAAGCGGCCGAGGACGGCTTCGAGCGCCGGCTGCTGGTCGAGGCCCGCGAGGGCGCGTCGCAGCTTCCAGGTGATCTTGACCTCGTCGGCCGAGAGCAGCATCTCTTCGCGGCGCGTGGACGACGCGTTGACGTCGACCGCCGGGAAGATGCGCTTGTCGGCGAGCTGACGCGAGAGGCGCAGCTCGGAGTTGCCGGTGCCCTTGAACTCCTCGAAGATCACCTCGTCCATCTTCGACCCGGTCTCGACCCGCAGCAGGCGCTCGAGGTCGTGCTCGGCAAGCTCAAGGAGACGCAGTCGAACGTCGAGTTCCTGGTGCAGATGCAGAAGTCGATCCCGGCGCCCGCCAACGGGCACGGCGGTGGCCGCAGCCACGAGCACGACAACAGCATCCGCTGACCCGTGTTCGAGTCCGTAAAGGGGCTGATCGACGAGCACCGCGCGGTCCAGGAGGAGCTCTCCGACCCTGCGGTGCACGCCGATGCGGCGCGCGCCAAGCGGGTGAACCGGCGCTACGCCGAGCTGTCGCGCATCGTGAAGGCCCACGAGGACTGGGTGGCGGCATCCGATGATCTGGATGCCGCCCGCGAGCTCGCCCGCGAGGATGACGCGTTCGCCGAGGAGGTGCCCGCGCTCGAGGCCGGGCTGGCCGAGGCGCAGGAGCGCCTGCGGCGTCTGCTGATCCCGCGCGATCCCGACGACGCCCGCGACGTCATCATGGAGATCAAGCAGGGCGAGGGCGGGGCCGAGTCGGCGCTGTTCGCCGCGGACCTCCTGCGCATGTACCTGCAGTACGCCGCGTCGAAGGGCTGGAAGACCGAGCTGCTCGAGCGCAACGAGTCCGACCTCGGCGGCTACAAGGACGTGCAGGTCGCGATCAAGGGGTCCTCGTCGGATCCCGCGCAGGGCGTGTGGGCGCACCTCAAGTACGAGGGCGGCGTCCACCGCGTGCAGCGCGTGCCGGCGACCGAGTCGCAGGGGCGCATCCACACGTCGACGACGGGCGTGCTGGTGTTCCCCGAGGTCGACGAGCCCGAAGAGATCCACATCGACCCGAACGACCTGAAGATCGACGTCTTCCGCTCGTCGGGTCCTGGCGGCCAGTCGGTGAACACGACGGACTCCGCCGTGCGCATCACCCACGTCCCGACGGGGATCGTCGTCTCGATGCAGAACGAGAAGTCGCAGCTGCAGAACCGCGAGGCCGGCATGCGGGTGCTCCGGGCACGTCTCCTCGCCAAGCAGCAGGAAGAGCTCGAGGCCGCGGCATCCGATGCCCGCAAGTCGCAGATCCGCGGCATGGACCGGTCGGAGCGCATCCGCACGTACAACTTCCCCGAGAACCGCATCGCCGATCACCGCACCGGCTACAAGGCGTACAACCTCGACCAGGTGATGGACGGCGCGCTCGAACCCCTCATCGAGTCGGCGATCACCGCCGACGAGGAGGCGCGTCTGGCGGCGCTGGGCTCCGACGAGGCCTGACGCCTCGGCGGGATCCCCGGCGAGACCGGGGACGACGGCCTCGGTTTCGGCGCGGATGCCCGGTCTCGGCGTCCGTGGCGCTTCGCGGAGGACGGATGCTGCGCCAGTATGCTTCGAGCGTGCTCACGCTGCTCATCCGCGCCTTGATCTTCCTCGTGTCGGCGGCGCTCGGCCTCATCGTGGCCGATCTGCTGCTCCCGGGCTTCTCGCTGCACTGGGACGACTGGTGGGGGATCGTGCTCGCGGTCGTCATCTTCGCGGTGCTGCAGAGCGTGCTGGCGCCGTGGCTGTTCAAGATCACGCGGCGGCACGCCAACGCGCTGATCGGCGGCATCGGACTGCTGTCGACCTTCGTCGCCCTGCTCATCGCGGTGCTGATTCCGGCCGCGGGCATCGGCATCGACGGGCCCGTGGCGTGGATCATCGGCACGCTCGTCGTGTGGCTCGTGACGGCGCTCGCGACATGGCTGCTGCCGCCGCTGTTCATCAAGAGCAGGGTGCAGGACCGCCGCGCGAACTGACGCGGCCCGCCCTCTGTCGCCGGCACCTGGGAGGATGTCCTCGTGCAGGTAGGGCAGGCGCCCCTGGTGGGGCGATCACGCGATCTCGCCGCGCTCCGCGACGACCTCGCGGCCAGCCGCGCCTCGGGTCGCGCGGTGGTGATCTCGGGCGACGCCGGGCTCGGCAAGACGCGGCTGCTGCGTGAGTTCGCGTCGGATCTCGGCGACTCCCTGCTGCTGCGCGGTGGCTGCGTCGACTCGGGGTCGGGGCCGGCGCCGCTGACAGCACTCGCCGACATCGTCCGCGACGCTGTCGATGCGATCGGCGTCGAAGGGGTGACGGATGCTGCGGGCCCCCGGGCGGGCGCACTGGGCGTGCTGATCCCGGCTCTCGGCGCCGACGACGAAGGCTCGGAGCGACTCGCCGACGTCGTGGTCGAGCTCGTGTCGGGCCTGGCGCGCACGCGTCGCGTCGTCGTCATCGTCGAGGATCTGCACTGGGCGGACGGGACGACCCTCGACGTCGTCGCCCGCCTGGTGCGCCGGGCCTCTGCCCTGCCCCTGTACGTGGTGCTCTCGTACCGCAGCGACGACGTCGGTCGCGGGCATCCGCTGCGTCCTGTCCTCACCGAGCTCGAACGCGCGCGACTCCTGTCGCACCGCCCGCTCTCGCGCCTGTCGGCGGGGGAGACGGGCGCGCTCGTGGCGGCGATCGTCGGCGACGGCGTCGCGCCCGACACCATCCACGACATCGCGGTGCGCAGCGACGGCATCCCGTTCTATGTCGAGGAGCTGGCCAGCTTCTCGACGGACAGCCTGCCGACGTCGCTGCGCGACGTGCTGCTGCTTCGCTATGAGGCGCAGGATGCCGACACGCGGGCGTTCGCGCGCATCCTCGCGACCGGCGGCGTCGCGGTGCCGCACGCGGTCGCACGGCAGGTCTTCGAAGGCGACGACGCCGCCTTCGAGACCGCGGTACGTGCCGCGCTCGACGCGCAGGTCATCGTGGTGACCGACGACGACTACGCGTTCCGCCATGCGCTCATGCAGGAGGCGGTCTACGCCGAGCTCCTCCCGACCGAGCGGGTGCGCCTGCACACCGCCTACGCGCGGGCGCTCGAGGCGGCGCCGCAGAGTCCCCGCACCCTCGCCGACATCGCCCATCACTGGTGGGCCGCCCGGGTTCCCGACCGCGCGCTGGCGGCATCCGTTCAGGCCCAGACCGCCGCGCTCCGCGCGTCCGCCTGGTCCACCGCCGCCGACGCCGGGGAACGCGCGCTCGAGCTCTGGGAGGCGGTTCCGGATCCGGAGGCGGTCACCGGCATGCGCCGCGTAGAGGTGCTGCGCCGGAGCGCCTCCGCCCTCGTGTCGGCCAATCGCCATGCGCGCGCTCTCGCGTTCGCGCGAGAAGCGGCGCAGTCCTGGCCGGCCGACGATGTCGTCGGCTACGCCACGATGCTCGGAGAGCTGGCCACCGTCGAGCTGCAATCCGGCTTCTCGGACGGCGCCGACACCCTCGAACGTGCTCTCACGATCCTGGGTGACGAGCCCGATCACGATCTGCTGCGGGCGGGGCTGCTGCTCAGCTCGGCGCGCGTCCACATGCTGAGCCGTCGCCCCGCCGCCGGATGGGACGTCGCGCTGGCGGCGAAGGCGAAGGCGGAACCGCTGGCGGAATCGGGCGACCGCGCCGCCGCCGAGATCGTCGCGCAGGCGCTGCTGGTTGCGGCGACGTGCCGCACCACCTCGGGCGACGTAGACGCGCTGGATCTCTTCGAGGAGGCACGCCGGCGTTCCGTCGGCTTCACCCGGGCCATGATGCGCTACTACATCAACTGCTCGAACAGCCTCATGCTCGTCGGGCGCTATGACGACGCCGTGGCGCTCGCGCGCGAAGGACTCGAGTACGGGCGCGAGAACTTCGCCGACCGCGGCCCGCTCGTCATGATCGAGGCGAACGTCGTCGAGGCGATGATGTACGCCGGGCGGCTGCGCGAGGCCGAGGATCAGGGTGCGAAGCTCCTCCCGTTCATCGAGTCCGGCCTCTTCTCCGCGTTCCTGCACGAGAGGCTGCTGTGCCTCGCCGTGTGGCGGGGGCGTCTTGCGGAGGCGGAGGCCACGCTCTCCATCGTGCGCAGCGAGCTGGACGCCTTCCGGGTCTACGAGTATCAGACACGTCTCGGGCTGGCCTACGATCTCGGCGAGCTCGCACTCGCGCACGGCGACCCGCGCGCCGCTCTGACGCAGGCGTCGACCGCGCTCGAGTACACGACCGAGGGGAGCGCGCCGCTCGACCTGCCACTGGCAGCGGTGGCGGCCCGAGCTGTGGCGATGCTGCGCGGGCGGGGCGAGGAAGCCGATGTCGAGCCCTTCCGGGAGATCATCGGCCGGCTCACCGGCTGGCCGATCGCCCCGATCTGGGCAGCGGTCTTCGCCGCCGAACTGGGGGAGGGGCCGTGGGGCGCCGCCGCCGACGCGGTCGGACCCGCCTACGTCCGCGCGTACGCGATGCTGCGCGATGGTGAGGATCTGCTTGCCGCCGCCGATCGTGCCGCAGCGCAGGCGCGCTTGGAGGAGGCGCTCGCGTACGCCGACGGGATCGGTGCCGAGCTGCTCGCCGAGCGCGCGCGGACGCTGCTGTCGGACGCCGGCCTCGCTGCGGCGGCCTCCGCGACGATCCTCACCGCGCGCGAGGAGCAGGTGCTCGGCCTCGTCGCCGAGGGCCTCAGCAACGCCGAGATCGGGCGACGCCTGTTCATCAGCGGCAAGACCGTGTCGGTGCACGTCTCGGCGATCCTCCGAAAACTCGGAGCGTCCTCGCGCGCCGAGGCGGCCGCCATCCACGCACGCCGCACCGCGTAGGGCTCCGGTGCACCGCCGCGCGACGCGGCATCCGTTCCGCTGCCCGCGCGTGCGGCTCCGCAGCCGGAAGGTGGGTCAGATGTAGTACTCCGGCGTCGTCAGCAGGGCACGGGTGTCATCGCCGACGCGACGGGCGCGCGGCTTCGCGGGAACACCCACCAGCACACTGTCGGCGGGGGCGTCCTTGGTGACGACCGCGTTCGCGCCGACGACCGATCCGGCGCCGATCGTGATGGGGCCGAGGATCTTGGCTCCGGCGCCGACGGCGACGCCGTCCTCGACGGTGGGGTGGCGTTTGCCGCCCTCCCGCTGGCGGCCACCCAGCGTGACGCCGTGGTAGAGCATGACGTCGTCGCCGACCTCGGCCGTCTCGCCGACCACGACACCCATGCCGTGGTCGATGAAGAAGCGGCGGCCGATCGTGGCCCCCGGGTGGATCTCGATGCCGGTGAGCCAGCGGGTGATCTGCGATCCGGCGCGCGCGATGAAGCGGAAGTCCCGCGTCCACAGGGCGTGCCACACGCGGTGCGCCCAGATCGCGTGAAGACCCGGGTAGAGCACGGCGATCTCGAGTCCGCCGCGGGCGGCCGGGTCGCGCAGCTTCGCCGCGGCGACGTCCTCTCGCGCCCGCGCGAAGAATCCGATGCGTTCGTCGGTCATTTGGCCTCAGCCTCCGGCTCGCGCAGGTGCTCGTACAGAGCGGTCGACAGGTAGCGCTCACCCGAGTCGGGCACGATCACGACGATCCGCTGCCCCGCGGCCTCGGGGCGCGCCGCGATCTGGAGCGCCGCCCACACGGCGGCGCCGGCCGACATCCCGGCGAGGATGCCCTCGCGGGTGGCCAGCTCGCGCGCGACCGTGATGGCGTCGCCGAACTCGACGTCGAAGATCTCGTCGACGACGGAGCGGTCGAGCACCTCGGGGACGAAGTTCGGGCCGATGCCCTGGATGCGGTGGCCGCCCGCGCGCCCCTCGGTGAGGACGGGGGAGTCCTTCGGCTCGACGAGCACGATCTTCACGTCGGGGTTGCGCTCCTTGAGCACCTGGCCGACGCCGGTGATCGTGCCGCCGGTGCCCGACCCCGCGACGAACCAGTCGACGCGGCCCTCGGCGTCGCGCCAGATCTCTTCGGCGGTGGTCTTGCGGTGGATCGCCGCGTTGGCCTCGTGCTCGAACTGACGCGCGAGGATCGCTCCCGGCGTCTCGGCGACGATCCGCCGCGCGGTCTCGACCGCCTCGGTCATGCCCTTGTACGGGTCGGTGAGCACGAGCTCGGCGCCGAACGCCTTCAGCAGCGTGCGGCGCTCCTTCGACATCGAGGCGGGCATCGTCAGAATCACCCGATACCCGCGCGCGGCGCCGATCAGCGCGAGCGAGATGCCGGTGTTGCCGCTCGTGGACTCGACGATCGTGCCGCCCGGCACCAGCTCGCCGGCCGCCTCCGCGGCCTCGACGAGCGCGTAGCCCAGCCGGTCTTTCACGGACGAGCCAGGGTTGTAGTACTCGAGCTTGGCGAGCACCTCGGCCCCCAGGCCCTCCGTGAGCGCGTTGATGCGCACCAGCGGAGTGTCACCGAAGGCGGTGGTGATGTCGGAATGGATGCCGGGCACGTGGAGCTCCTCGGTTCGGACGCGGCGAAAGGACGACGACGGCGCGCCGGTACCCGAACGGGTCGGGGTGACCGGCGCGCCGTCGTGACGTGTCAATCTTCGCGCAGATCCTCGTACAGCGCGGTCGACAGGTAGCGCTCGCCGAACGACGGGACGATGACGACGATGTTCTTGCCGGCGGCCTCGGGACGAGCGGCGACCTGCAGTGCGGCCCAGATGGCGGCACCCGACGAGATGCCGACGAGGATGCCGTCCTGCGTGCCGACTGCCCGCGCGGTCGAGATCGCGTCGGGGAACTCGACGTCGATGACCTCGTCGATGACGCCCTGGTCGAGGATCGCCGGCACGAAGTTGGGTCCGATGCCCTGGATCTTGTGCGGCCCCGGCGTGCCCTTGGTGAGCAGCGGCGAATCGGCCGGCTCGACGGCCACGACCTTGGCGCCGGGCACGCGCTCCTTCAGCACCTGGCCGACGCCGGTGATGGTGCCGCCCGTGCCGATGCCGGCGACGAAGTAGTCGACCTGACCGTCGGTGTCGCGGATGATCTCCTCCGCGGTGGTCTTGCGGTGGATCTGGACGTTCGCCTGGTTCTCGAACTGGCGGGCGAGGATCGCGCCCGGGATGTCGGCGACGAGCTCCTCCGCCTTCGCGATCGCGCCCTTCATGCCGCCGGCGGGGTCGGTGAGAACGAGCTCCGCACCGTACGCCTTCAGCAGCAGGCGGCGCTCGATCGACATCGAGGACGGCATCGCGAGGACGACGCGGTAGCCGCGCGCCGCACCGACCATGGCCAGCGCGATGCCGGTGTTTCCGCTCGTGGCCTCGACGATCGTGCCGCCGGGCTCGAGCTCGCCCGATGCCTCGGCGGCGTCGACGATGGCGATGCCCAGGCGGTCCTTGACGCTCGAGGCCGGGTTGTAGAACTCGAGCTTCGCGAGGACGTTGCCGCCGGCGCCGTTCGTGACCCGGTTCAGGCGCACGAGGGGCGTGTTGCCGAAGGCGGACGTGATGTCAGGATGAATGCCGGTCATATCGGGCCTTTCGCGGGTTCTCGGCTGATCGAGCACCAGCCTAGGGGGCGCGTTTTCGTGTGAGTCCTTCTGTGACGAAAGCCTGGCCCCGCCCGGGTATCCTCCTCGACCCTCGCCGCCGGAACGCTGCGGCTCCGCCGGTGTTCGCGCTCCCACGCGTCCGCATCGTGGCCCGGCGGAGTCGGCCTAAAGTGGATGCGGTCATGGCTGCTCCCGACGAATCCCCCCTGCTCTCCGACGCCCTCCGGCGGGCCGCCGCGCGCCTGGCCGAGGTCGGCATCGCCGACCCGCCCGTCGACGCGGAGCTGCTGGCCGCCTTCGTGCTCGGCTCCGGGCGCGGGGGAGTGCAGGCCGCCGCGATCCGCGGAGACCGCCTCGCCGCGCAGGACGCCGCCCGCCTCGATGACCTCGTCGCGCGCCGGGTCACGCGCGAGCCGCTGCAGCACATCACCGGCACGGCGCCCTTCCGCCACCTCGAGCTGCGCGTCGGACCGGGCGTGTTCGTGCCGCGTCCTGAGACCGAGGTCGTCGCGCAGCTGGCGATCGACGCGCTGCGGGCGGCAGCATCCGAGTCCCCCATCGCGGTGGATCTCGGCACCGGCAGCGGTGCGATCGCCCTCGCGATGGCGACCGAGGTGCCGCATGCCCGCGTGTTCGCGGCCGAGAACTCGGTCGAGGCGTTCGTGTGGACGAAGGAGAACTTCGCCCACGTCGGCGCCGACAATGCGACGCTCGCCTTCATCGACCTGGCCCACGCGTTCCCCGAGCTCGACGGCACGGTCTCGGTCGTGGCATCCAATCCTCCGTATGTCCCGGATGCTGCGATCCCGCGTGACCCGGAGGTGCGCTTCTTCGATCCGCCCGCGGCCCTGTACGGGGGAGAGGACGGCCTCGACGTCGTCCGCGTCCTGAGCGGGGTGGGACTGCGCCTCGCGCACCCCGGCGGCATGATCGTGATCGAGCACGGCGAGTGGCAGGGCGAGGCGATCCGCGGGATCCTCGAGGCCGACGGCTGGCGCGCCGCCGCGACCCACCCCGACCTCACGATGCGCGACCGCGCGACCACCGCGCTGCGCCCCTGAGTGCACCGCCGGTTCGGAGCGTTCGTCCGGGGGCTTCGCAACTAGACTGGCGGGCGACATGTCCCCCATCTACGACTGCCGTGACGAGTCACAGCTGCTCACCGGCATGCGCCAGGCGCGCCAGGCCATCGGCCGCGGCGAGCTCGTCGTCATCCCCACCGACACCGTCTACGGCGTCGCCGCCGACGCCTTCGACCACGCCGCCGTCGCGCGCCTGCTCGCCGCGAAGGGGCGCGGACGCCAGTCGCCGCCGCCCGTTCTCGTGGCCGGGCTCACGACGCTGCGCGCGCTCGTCGCCGAAGTGCCCGAGCCGATCGAGCGCCTGGTCGAGGCCTACTGGCCCGGTGGCCTCACCATCGTGCTGCCGTCGCAGCCGTCGCTGTCGTGGGACCTCGGCGACACCCGCGGCACCGTCGCGGTGCGCATGCCCGCGCACCGCATCGCCCTCGCGCTGCTGGAAGAGACAGGCCCGCTCGCCGTCTCGAGCGCCAACCTCACCGGCATGGCGGCCGGCATCACCGCCGAGGACGCGGAAGGGATGCTGAAAGACAGCGTCGCCGTCTACCTCGGCGACGGCCCGTCCCGGACCGGCATCCCCTCGACGATCATCGACGCGACCAGCCTCGTCGTCGGCGACGAGCCGCGGGTGCACGTGCTGCGCGAGGGTGCCGTGAGCCGCGAGCAGCTGCGCGACGTGCTCGGCGACCTCCTCGAACCCG
>DATEOM010000335.1:0-9705 GCA_035274105.1 Microbacterium sp. | reverse complement strand
CGCCGCGCGCAGCAGCAGTGGCACGCGGCCGGTCTCACCTCGATCTGCGACGCGTTCGTGACCCCACGTGATGTCGCCTTGCTCCAGGAAGCCCGCCGCCGTGGGGCCCTCACGTTGCGGACCGCGTTCCTGCTCGACGCCGACCGCTACGGCGCCGCTGAGGCGTTAGGTCTGAGCAGCGATTTCGGCGACGACCACCTCCGGTTCGCCGGTGTGAAGGCGTTTGTCGACGGAGCGGTGGGCGGGCGCACCTGCCTGCTCTCCGAGCCGTTCACCGGAACCGGCGATCTCGGGTTGCAGATCACCGAGACCCCGGCCCTCCGGGACGTGATCTTCCGGGCTCACCGCGACGGCACCCGCGTCGGCGTGCACGCAAACGGCGATGCGGCGATCCGGCTGCTGCTCGATGTGTTCGAGGACGTCGCGCAGGCCGAGCCGCGACCCGGCCTGCGTCACCGCATCGAGCACTGCAGCGTCGTCGACGAGGAGATCCTGCGCCGAATCAAGGCCCTCGACCTCGTGGTTGCTCCGTTCGCCGGCTACGCCGCCTACCACGGCGCGGCCCTCGACCGCTGGTACGGATCCGAGCGCGTTGGCCGGATGTTCGCGCACCGCTCGTTCCTCGACGCCGGCATCACGGTCGCCGGATCCTCGGACTATCCGTGCGGCCCGTTCCAGCCGCTGTTCGGCATCCAGAGCATGGTCACTCGGCGCGGGGTAGACGACGGCGCGCTCGTCGGCGGCGGCCAACGCATCACCGCCGCCGAGGCGCTCGAGGTCTTCACCGTCGGCTCGGCCGCCGCTACCGGCCAGGAGTCCTACCTCGGCCGGCTGCAGCCGGGGTACCTCGCCGACTTCGTCGTGCTCGGCGAGGACCCGCTGGCGGTCGACCCGGGGTCGATCGCCTCCGTCCCCGTGCTCGAGACCTTTGTCGGCGGTGACCTCGTGTGGTCGGCCGAAGCTGCCACACCCTGACCGGGGCCGTTGCATTGATCGTGACATGGGACGCCTCGATCTGGAGGAAACGCTGGTCACATGGCCAGAGCCAACTCCGTGAACGCTGCTGCCAGGCCGAGCGGCGGTGCTACCCCGGTCGCGAGCTCGAGTGTCCGCGGCGGAGTGCCGCAGCAGCGCGCGGACCGGCGCCCGCATCCCCGGGCGACGCACCGTGTCGCCGACCCGGACGACGCGTCATCTCCTGAAGCCGCGTAACGAGATCGCGGTGCGCGGCCGGGGCGATCAGGATGCGGTGGTCGCCGCCGCCCAGCGCGGTCATCTGGTTGAGCCAGCGCGTGCGCGACGAGTCGCTGGTTGCCGAGCCGCTGGCTGAGATGGAGGCGAGACTTGAAGGTGCCTCGACCGGCTCAGCTAGAGCTGGGCGGTGAGTTCCAGCGCGACTCCGTCGGGGTCCTTGAACGGCAGTACGGCTATGCCGAACGGCGGCAGTTCGGTGATCTCGCTGTGATCCACGCCGCGCTCCTGGAAGGCCTGCGCGGCGGTCTCCAGGTCGGCTCGGCCGGGCACGGCGAAGCTGAGATGGTCCAGGCCGCAGCGGAACGGGTCGAAGCGGTCGGTGGCCCGGTCCGCGTCCACTGGACGCAATCCCAGTAGCAGGTCGCCGTTGGCCAGGACGATGCCGCCTTGCAGGAGGTCCAGCGTCAGGTCGTGGTGGGGGTCGTCGGCCGGCGCCGGGGCATCCATAGCGGTCTGGAATCCGAGCAGCTCGGTGTAGAACGCCCGGGATCGCTCGACGTCGGTGACCGTGAGCCGCAGGTGATGGATGGGGCCGAGGGAGAGCGGGATCGTCATCGGAGCGCCTCCTGCTATCGGAGTGGGTCGGCGACCAATGGTGGAGTCGCGCGGCCGACCAAGGAAGGACCGACTACAGGTCGTGTAGGACGGACCATGGACCAGCTCCGGCCGCGGACGGACCGTCGCAACGAGAAAGGGCTCGCTGCTCTGCCCTCGTCCCGACGGCCTGCAGGAAGCTATGAGGCGGCGCCGCCGCGCGTCGGCTGAACCGATCATGGGATCTCGGAACAGCACCTGCTGTCCACTGTGGACCTGCTGTCCACCTGTGGAAGGTCGCTGACCGCGACGGGCCGACCGCTACGGCGGCCTCCTCGGCGGCGGTCAGCCCCGGGCGATCTCAGGCCACAATTCCCGCTCGACCCCCCGCCGATGCGACGGCGCCCCCGGCGACTTCATCGGCGACCGCCCCGTCAATGCCGTTCATCCACCCCGCGCGCCTGCCCATCAACACCTCCACCATCGAGGTGTTGCCACCACCAGTTGAATCAACGGCCGTCACCGCGGATGGCCGCGCAAGGCGGTGCCACCCATCGCGTCCGTCTGCAGCGCGCCGTCGCGCACGACGAAACCGCCGCCGACGAGGAGGTGCCGAACGCCCTGCGACGGCCGCGCCGGGTCGAGGTAGCTGGCCCGGTCGGTGACGGTGGCCGGATCCAGCACCAGGATGTCGGCGTCGGCCCCAGCGCCCAGACGGCCCTTCGCGCGCGCGTCCGGTACCACGCCGTCGAGCAGGCGCGCCGGCAGGTACGAGCAGCGCCGGAATGCTTCGAGCCAGGTCCACGTGCCCGTCTCACGCACCATCCGGCGCAGCGTCTTCGCGAACGTTCCGGCGGTGCGCGGATGGGTGGCCGCGCCCGGCGGCAACGGCCACTCCAGGCTCTCGCGCCGTCCGTCCGGCCACAGGACGGGCATCGCGTCGCTGGCCACGATCGAGTCCGGGAACGCCAGGGCGCGATGCAACAGCGCGACATCCGACGGATCCCGCTCGTCGAGGAACTCGACAAGGCATTCGGCGCCGGGGTCGGCACGGCGCAACTGGATCAGGCGCGCCGCGTCGGCCACCCGCTCACCGGTCGCGATCATGACGACGTTGGACGGGCGAATCCCCCAAGCGCCGAGCCGGCCGGGGTCGAGGAAGTACGCGCCGACCGCCGTGCTGCCCGCGCCGTACGGATACGCCTCCACGGTGACGCGTGATCCGGCGGCGCGCGCGCGTTCGAGCAATGCGAGCACGCGGTCGACGTGCCGTCGTGACGTGCTGTTGACGTGGCAGTGGTGCATCGCCGCCCCGGTCTCGGCCGCGGCGATCACGATCTCCTCGGACCCGTCGACCGGGGTGGTCGGGTCGGCCTCGATCAGCTCACGCACGTGCACATAGGTCGGCACGCCCGCTTCGGCGGCCAGACGGGCGACCGCGCGGAACTCGGCCGGGTCGGTTCGCGGCGCGTACCCCATCAGCACGCCGATACCGAGCGCGCCGTCCGCGACCTCGCGCCGCAGCAGCTCTAGCCAGGCGGCCAGTTCGCGTGGCGCGGACGAGCGTTGCCACTGCGGATTGCCCAGCACCGCGAGACCTGTCTCGAGCGACGCGTCCGCTTCGACGCCGAGCAGCACCTGCGCGCGTGCCGCGCCCCACGATGCCGAGAAGCCGTAGTTCAACGGCCGTCCTGCGGCACCCGCCTCGGCGTAGGCGCGCTCGATGGGCATCAGCCCTGCCTCCAGATCGAGGACGGTGGTCACGCCGTCCATCGCCTGCAGCCTCTGTCCGGCAACGGTGTGGACGTGGCTGTGCACGTCGAGAAACCCGGGGCCGACGAGCAAGCCGGACACGTCGAGCACGACGTCCGCGCCGGTCACTGACAGGTCGCGTCCGACCGCGACGATCGAGCGACCCTCGACCAGCACGTCCGCGACGCCGTCGAAGCCGATGCCGGGATCGATCACCCGGCCGCCGCGCAACAGGAGCACCGATCCAGTCAAGCAGGGCCGATGTCGTCGCGTGGGACGAACCCGATCCGGCCAGGTTGTCCGCCTCCACGAACACTCCCGTCCCCCCGCGAGGCAGCCTGAGGCAAACCGACGATCTGGAGGCACGATGAAGCGGGTCGCGTCCGTCGCCGTGCTCTGCGCCGTCGCCACCGCGCTGGCGGCCTGCAGCAGCAGTTCGAACAATCCGTCGGCGGGCGGCTCGGGCTCGGGTGCCACCGGCGGCGACGTCGTCGACAACGGCACGTTCACCCTCGCGATCAGCGCGGATCCGGGCAACCTCGATCCGCAATCCTCGGCGTTCAACATCAACTTCCAGGTGGCCCAGTTCGCCTATGACAGCCTGATCAACATCGACGGCAAGGGGACGCTCTCGTCCGGGCTCGCCACCTCCTGGCGCGTCGCCGGGAAGACCGTGTCGCTCACCATGCACAAGAACGTCACCTGCTCGGACGGCGCGCAGTTCACCGCCGCGGACGCTGCCGCGAACATCAACTATGTGACGGACCCGAAGAACAAGAGCCCGTGGCTCGGCGTCTTCATCCCGGCCGGCGCTAAGGCGACTGGCGACGCCACCGCCGGCACGGTGACGATCACGCTCGCTGGCCCTGCCCCGTTCGTGCTCAACGGCTTGGCCAGCCTGCCGATGGTGTGCGCGAAGGGCATCCAGAACCGGAAGTCACTCGCGCGTGCCACCGACGGCACCGGCCCGTACCAGCTGACCGAAGCGGTCGCGGCCGACCACTACACCTACACCAAGCGGTCCGGCTACAGCTGGGGGCCGGGCGGTGCGAGCACCGCTACTCCCGGAATGCCGGCCAAGGTCGTCGTCAAGGTCGTCCAGAACGAGACCACGGCGGCCAACCTGCTGCTCTCCGGCGGGCTGAGTGCGGCGACGATCGTGGGCGCGGACGCGAAGCGACTCGACGCGGCGCGCCTCTTCAAGTCACAGGTCAACGTCGTCGCGGGGGAAATGTGGTTCAACCAGGCCGCGGGTAGGCCCGGTGCCGACCCGGCCGTGCGGCGGGCGTTGACCACGGCCCTGGACCTCGCCCAGGTGCGAAAGGTGATCACCTCCGGAAACGGCGTGCCGCCCACGGGGTTCGCTGCGCTCCCGCCGGTTGCCTGCCCGGGCGACTCGGTGACTCCGGCGCTGCCCGCGCACAGTCCCGACAAGGCCAAGCAGGAGCTCGACGCCGCAGGCTGGAAGGCCGGCAGCGACGGCATCCGATCGAAGAACGGCAAGCAGCTGGCCTTGACCTTCGTCTACGGCAACACGGAGGGTGCGGCGGCGTCGGCCGCGGCCGAGCTCGCGACGCAGACGTGGCAGCAGCTCGGTGTCAAGGTGTCCAGCAAGGCTCAGGACGCCACCGCCATCAACGCGACGCTGTTCAGCACCGGCAACTGGGACATCGGCTGGTTGACGCTCAACGTCAGCAGCCCGGATCAGCTGGTGCCGTTCATGTCCGGCCCGGCTCCTGCGAACGGCACCAACTTCGGGCACATCAACAACAGCGCCTATAGCGAGCTGGTGGCCAAGGCGTCCGCGCAGAACGGCGCGGCCGGTTGCCCGGACTGGTTGAAGGCCGAGACCGAGCTGGTGCGTGCCGCCGACGTCATCCCGTTCGCGAACCAGGTCACCACGACCTTCGGCAACCACACCCAGTTCGCGATCTCGGGTGCGATCGTCCCGACGAGCATCAGGATGCTCGCGGGTTGACCCGAGCACGAGTAACGCTGTGACGAGCTTTGCCGCGCCACGCCTGGCCGCCAGCTTGGCCGAGCATCCGTGGGCCCGGTTCACGGTCCGGCGGCTCACTCGTCTCGTCGTCTCGCTGTGGGTGCTGGTCACCGCGTCGTTCCTGATCATCCATCTGATCCCCGGTGATCCGGTGCGTGCCGCGCTCGGGCCGACGGCACCGGTGAGCCTGGTTAATCAGCGGCGCGAGGACCTCGGCCTGAACGATCCGCTGTGGCTGCAGTACGCGCACTACATCCGTGGACTGGTCACCGGCGATCTCGGGATGTCGATGACCTCGCAGCTGCCGGTGTCGCAGATCGTGGCGGACCGGTTGCCGCCGACGGTCGTGCTCGCGTTGCTGGCCTTTGTGGTGGCGATCGCGATCGCCGTGCCGGTCGGGGTGACGATGGCGGTGCTGACCCGCAACGGGCGAGGGCGCCGCACCGAGCTCGGCTTCACCTCGACCAGCGTGGTGCTCGGGACCATCCCCGACTTCCTGCTCGGCGTGGGTCTCGTCTTCCTGTTCGCCGTGCACCTGCAGTGGTTCCCCGTCGCGGAGCGCAGCGGGCCGTCTTCCTACGTGCTGCCGGTGCTCGCGCTCTCGATCGGCCCCGCGGCGGTGCTCGCCCGGATCGTGCGCGTCGAGATGGCGGCGGTGCTGCATACCGACTACGTGCGGACGGCACGGGCGAAACGTCTGCCGTCCGCCACCATCTACCTCAAGCACGCGCTGCCCAACGCGCTGACCACGTCGATCACGCTCGGCGGACTGCTGCTCAGCGCCCTCGTCGCCGGCACCGTGTTGGTCGAGAACGTCTTCGCCTGGCCCGGCCTCGGCAGCACGATCGTGCAGTCGATTCAGGTCAAGGACTACCCGGTGGTGCAGGTGATCGTGCTCATCTATGGCATCGCGGTGCTCGTGGTGAACCTGATCGTCGACATCGTGCTCGCCCTGCTCGATCCCCGTTCCACGATCCGCGAGAGCTGAGCGATGACCACGACGTCCACGGTGACCGCCGCCGAAGTCGCGGGACCACGCCGGCGACTCACCTCGAGCCGCGCGTTCGCCGTGCTGCGCACCCCGGTCGGCATCGGCGCCGGACTGTTGCTCGCCGCGGTGCTGGTGCTCGCGATCATCGCGCCGATCCTGTGGACGGACCGCGCGAACGCCGTCGACACCGACCACATCCTCCAGGGCGCGTCGTCGCAGCACTGGGTGGGCACCGACAACCTGGGCCGCGACCTCTTCTACCGCGTGCTGGTCGCGACCCGGTTGTCGATCGAGCTCGCCCTTGCGGCCACGGCGATCTCCGTCGTCCTGGGGTTGTTGTTGGGGACGGCCGAGGTCGTCGTGGGACGTCGCGTCGGCCGACTTGTCGGCGCGGTCATCAACATCGCGGTCGCGTTCCCGGGCCTGTTGCTGGCGTTGTTCTTCGCGGTGATCTTCGGCATCGGCGCGCGCGGCGCGGTGCTGGCGATCGGCATCGCTGGTGCGCCGGCGTTCGCCCGCGTGTCGCAGACACTCGTCGCAAGCATCACCGAACGTGATTTTGTGGCGGCGGCGCGCGTGGCCGGCGTGGGCAGGTTCCGCTTGCTGTTTCGGCACGTTCTCCCCAACATCGCCGAGCCGCTGATCGTCAACGCGACCATCGGGGCGGGCGGGGCGCTGCTCGCGTTCGCCGGACTGTCCTTCCTCGGGCTCGGTGTGCAACCGCCCAGGTACGACTGGGGGAAGCTGCTCGGCGACGGTCTCGTCGGTATCTACGTCAACCCCGTCGCCGCGCTCGCCCCGGGCATCGCGGTGATCATCGCCGGGCTGGCCTTCAATCTCTTCGGCGAGGCGGTCGCGAAGGGCATCGGGTTGCGCAGCACCGTCGGACGCGCGCCCCTGGTGGGCACACCGAAGCGGGCTGCGACCTCGAGCGAGTCGGACACCGTACTCGACATCCGCGACCTGTCGGTCAGCTTCCCCGCTGTGGACGGCGTCATCCGCCCCGTCCGCGACGTGAGCTTCACCGTGCGACGGGGAGAAGCGGTCGGCATCGTCGGCGAATCCGGGTCGGGCAAGTCGCTGACCGCCCTCGCCGTGGCGCGCCTGATCGAGGAGCCCGGCCTGGTCACGGCGGCACGTCTCGACTTCCTCGGTACCGACCTCTTGACGGGGACGGCGCGCACGCATCGCAAGCTGCTCGGCGAGTCGCTGGCGATGGTCTTCCAGGATCCGATGACGTCGTTCAACCCGACCAAGCGCGTCGGCACGCAGCTCGCCGAGGTGGCCCGTCAGCACCAGGGCATGAGCCGCAGCCAGGCGCTTGCGCGCGCGGTCGATCGGCTGCGCGCTGTGCGAGTGCCGGCGGCGGAGCGGCGGGCTCGGCAGTACCCCCACGAGTTCTCCGGCGGCATGCGGCAGCGCGCGATGATCGGGATGGGCCTGATGGGCAAGCCGTCGCTCATCATCGCGGACGAGCCGACCACGGCGCTGGACGTCACCGTGCAGCGGCAGGTGCTCGACCTGCTCGACTCGATCCGCGCCACAGACGGCGTCGCGCTGGTACTGATCAGCCACGACGTCGCCGTGGTGCGTCAGGTCTGCGACCGGGTGCTGGTGATGTACGCCGGACGCATCGTCGAGGATCTTCCCGCGGCCGAGCTGACGACCCGCGCCCGGCACCCGTACACGCGTGCGCTGGTGGCCGCGGTGCCCGGCATGGCAACCGACCTCGGCGCTCCGCTGCCGGTGATCCCGGGACGTCCGGTCGACCCGCGGCACGTTCCGCTCGGGTGCGCCTACGCGGCCCGTTGCCCGCTCGCGTCCGAACGGTGCCGGGCCGAGGATCCCGCGTTGGTCGACGACGGGTCCGGGCGCCGTGTCGCGTGCTGGCACGCCGACGAGACGGCGGTGGTCGGCCGTGGCTGAGTTGCGCTTCGAGGACGTCACCGTCCGCTACGGCACCCGCCGGCGCGGCCTCACCGCCGTCAGCGGCGCGAACCTCACCGTGCCGCACGGCGCCGTGGTGGGGCTGGTCGGCGAGTCCGGGTCGGGCAAGTCCACGCTCGCCCGAGCCGCGGTCGGCCTGACCCCGCTCACGCACGGACGCATCCTGCTCGACGGCAAGCCGGTGCCCCGCCGGTCCGGCGTACACCGGCCGCTGCAGATGATCTTCCAGGACCCGTACTCCTCGTTGGACCCGCGCATGACGGTAGGGGCCACCATCGCCGAGGCGGTGTCGCGCGGCGCGTCGAACTCGGAGCGCAGGCGCGAGGTCAGCCGACTGCTCGACCTCGTCGGACTCGAGGCGGAACGCGCCCGCGAATTGCCCGGACAGCTCTCCGGCGGGCAACGGCAACGTGTCGCCATCGCGCGCGCCCTGGCCGGCCGTCCCGAGGTGATCATCGCGGATGAGATCACGTCCGCTCTCGACGTGTCCATCCAGGGCACCGTGCTCAACCTGATGCGCAACCTGCAACAACAGTTGGGCCTGTCGATGCTGTTCATCTCGCACAACCTCGCCGTGGTGCGCTACGTCGCGAGCAGCATCGCCGTGATGTACCTGGGTCGGATCGTCGAGGTCGGGTCGACGGCTGAGGTACTCGGGGATCCGCAGCACCCGTACACCCGCGACCTGCTCGCCGCCGTGCCGGACGTCGACCGCGTCCAGGCACATGAGCGCGATCCCGCGCTGCGCGCAGTGGCCGATGCCGAACCGGCCGACCCGCACCATCCGCCGAGCGGATGTGCCTTCCATCCGCGCTGCCCGATCGGCCCGATGATCCGTCCCGACCGGGACATCTGTCGCACCGACGAGCCCGATACGAAGCACCGCCACTTCGCGGCGTGCCACTTCGTCCCCGCACCCGAACCCGCGGACCCGCCCTACTCGATGACGAGGAGTACGCCGTGACCACGCGCCTAACCATCGGCACGCTGACGGAGCTCGCCTTGCCCGAGCAGCCCGGGCTCTCGCCCGACGGCGAGCAGGTGGTGTACGTACTGCGCACCGTCGACGCCGCAGCGGATCGCACGCTGCGCAACCTGTGGCGGCGCCCGGTCGCCGGCGGGGCGGCGGTGCGGCTCACCCGAGGCGACGCCGACACCACGCCGCGCTTCTCGCCGGACGGCAGGCACCTCTCGTTCCTGCGCGCGAACGACGGCCCGGCCCAGATCT